>JAIBAQ010000260.1 GCA_019695095.1 Candidatus Hydrogenedentota bacterium | reverse complement strand
GGTAGCGCCGCGATCGCCGAGCGCGGCGCCGCGTTAGTGCTGGACGCTACGTGTACCGCAAGCCTGCGCACAGTTCTCAACCTGAGGTTGCCAACCTTATCGCGCCCGCTTCTAATCCTTAAACCGAATCGCGTAAATGTCTGCTTCCTTCAACGCAAACCGGAACATGATCGGCTGCCCCTTCAGGCTCGATAGGTCTTTTCCGTCTTTCCACGCGACAACCTGCTCAAGACTGTCCCCAAAGAGTTCGGGCGAACCTTCCATCTTGAATCCTTCGATGGGAGTCGCGGTCTGGTCCATGACCTCAATCGTGATGCTTCCTCCCGCGGATGTAGAGAAATTCAATGCGAGGTTGTTGCCAGAACAAACCATAGGCCGCGTGATGAATTCTCCTCCTCCAAGGGGCGCGTGTACCGATGCAAAACCATCCAGTCGAAGCGTATAGCGCCGCAGCGTACAACTCTTTCCGGTGAAGTAGCTTTCCGTCGCATACACCGACAGTTCATTCACGCCCGGGTCAAGGCACGACGGAGTCTCTACGAGCCCCCACGCCTGATAATTGTCCCCATACGCCCAATTGTCCTTGGTCCGAAGTCCGGGGCGGATAAACGCCTCACTCCACCGGTGGAACGTCTGACCATCGCGGCTGGACATAAACAGACCATCGGTGACGGCAGTGCCTTCCCTCGGTGAGGAAGCTCTCTCGAAACGCTGACGGCGAAGTTCGAGTTCTGGTAGATTGTCCGTCACACCGGGCACCCAACCCCGATCAACGTATCTCGTCGGAAATCCCAGATAGATGTGCGGCGCACGGTAGTAGGGGATCACCTGGTTCGTATAAAGCTGCTCTTTGGGCGATCCTGGATACTCGCACCATACGGGTTCCGTCCAATGGATGAAATCTTGCGACGTTGCCGTGCGGATATCACGCAGGCCGTCGCGGAAATCGCGCACATACGCCCGGTACTCGCCTTTTACGGTGTCCCAGAATGCGACATTCTGCGTATCGAACGCCCCCGTTGTCATGACCGGTTGCTTGTCATTCAACTGTGTCCAATGAATTCCGTCCGGCGACTGAAACGCCATCAGCTTCCCGTTGTCGTTTCCGACGCACTTGTACTTGCCTTCCGGCGCACAATTCGGATTCTCATCCTTGAACGGCGTGAAATCGTGCGACGTATCTCCCATCCAGATGATGTTGTTCTCTTTGGAACCGTTGAACTCGAACAGTCCCAAGTTCGGCCGTTCCCAATGAATGCCGTCCTTGCTCTCGGCGTAGCAGGTGGTCATCGTGTGCGGTTCCGGCTCATCCTTCAGGGTCTGGTCGCTTCCGCGATACCACATCCGAATGACATCACCGTCGCGAAACGTCACAAAGTATCCGCAGGAATTCCCCTCCCATGGCTTGTCAAGCTCCAGCACCACTTCGCGCGGAATAGGAGGATGCAGTGTCAACTTTGCCTGCCCTTTGAGGCCCGCGATCAGGTTACTGTCCACCATCGGCTCCAAACGCGTGCCGATATCCAATGCCCCCGCATCCGCGCCCGTGAATGCGGCCGTCAGCGCAATCAAGATTCCTGCTGTAATCCCCATTACCGTACCCCTCTCCAAGAAGCCGCGTCATGCGGCTCGACACTCGGTATTTCCCCTGTAAAGGCTGCTACACATGATACGCGATCGGGACAGGCGACCCAAACAGCCGCTGCGTGGTCTTGCACCTTCACCTGCGAACAATTACCATTCCGCAATGAACACTGCGGCCAGCAAGTCCGGGTATAGTCGACTCCGAACCGTTACTCGCCTTGCTGGACTGTTCTTCGTCATTCTCACGGCCTTCTGTGCCTACCACGCCATCTTGTCTTGGCGTGTCCGTGCCGAGGTGAATTCACTGCGCGCACAAGGTCTCCCCGTTACGCTCGAAGAACTATCGTCCTGGTATAAGACACCCGCCGGACCCAACGCCGCCGATCTGTATCTCAAGGCATTCGCCTCAATCCAAGAACCTCCTCAGCCGTTGGCCATGGATCTGCCCATTGCGGGTGAAGGGGATCTCCCAGAGTATCCAGCCGAAATTCCTGAAGAAACCATCAAGGCTATAGGGGAATACGTAAGCGCAAACGCGGACGCTATAACGTTGCTCCATCAAGCGGCGGACATACCCAAGTGCCGGTTCCCGCTGGTTTTTGAAAGCGAACCCAACACCGGTCTCGCGCTCTCTTTGGATATAACCAAGGGCGCCCGCGCTTCCGCAAGGCTATTGACGCTCGATGCCGTTCTTGCCGCCGCGTCGCGCGACTCCGAACGCGCACACCGAAGCCTGCTCGCTTGCATTATCCTCAGCAATGCGCTGATCGATGTCCCCGACGCGGCAGGATTCTTATTGGCCATAGCCATCCGGGATATCGGCGTGCAGGATTTGAATCGCCTCCTGGATTCGGGCGAATTCTCGCAGGCGCAATTCGAGTCGCTCTCGCGCGCGTTGACTGAAAAGGATGGACATCCCATCCTCCAAATCTCCGAGATGGGCAGCCGGTGTCAGAGCCTGCATTACTTCGCGCACCGACCAAGCTGGTTCGACGCTTCAAGCTGGCAAAGGAACGGCGAGAGTCTTTCGGAGTGGCTTACGGCCGGTACCGCGGGTGCTCACATCCGCGATCTGCTCGGCATCACGAAGATCGGCCTAGCCTCCTATCTTCGGTCTTCGCGGGAACTGGCGGAGAATCTCCATAGCGACCCCAGCACCATCGGACACCGACTGGATGCCCTTCAGCGCGAAGCCAGTTCATTGATGGCCGGTAGTGAAGCGAGCAAGTTGGCCAATATGACTGCCTACACCACAAAGCAACAAGTAGGGACACTGCTCCGGTGGAGCGTTCGATCAAGACTCTTTCAGTGCCTCCTTGCGGTCGAGCGCTTCCGTCGCGACCGCAGCTTGCTCCCCGCGTCCATCGAGGAATTGACGCCCTCCTACTGCGCATCCGCGCCCATTGACCCTTACAGCGGAATGCCGATGAAGCTTCGGCCTGCGGAGAACGGATTCGTGGTCTACAGTGTAGGACCCAACCAGATCGACGACGGCGGAGTCGAAATTGAGCCGCAACTGGACGATATGATGTGGGGAATCCCGCCGCCCGGCGATATCGTCCTCCATCGTATTTCCATCCTCTGAACGTCCGTCTCCCCGTTTCGCCGGCCAAATCGAAGCGTGATCCCTCCGTGAGGTCCGTGCTACGATTGGCCCTCGATTACTGAGAAGGGGGAGTTCTTCATGTGGTCGCTAAACAGCATTGACTATGCCGTAATCGTTGTCTATTTCCTGGCATTGGTGATTCTGGGCCTTGCGCTTGAGCGCATGGCTTCGAAAAGTCTCGAGGACTACCTCATCGGCGGACGCCGTCTGCCGTGGTGGGCTCTGGGCGTCTCGGGCATGGCCTATTTCCTCGACATGACCGGAACTATGGTCATCACGTCGTTTCTCTTCATGCTCGGACCCCGCGGACTTTTCATCGAATTCAGAGGCGGAGCCGTCCTCGGACTTGTATTCATGATGCTGTGGAGCGGGAAATGGCACCGGCGCTCGAAATGCCTCACGGCGGCCGAGTGGATGATTTTCCGGTTTGGCGATGGGTTCGGCGGCCGCTTCGCGCAGGCCGTAATGGCGCTGGCGCGTGTCGTCATAACAATTGGGATGCTCGCCTACCTAATTAAGGGTGCTGGGCTGTTCCTGAGTATGTTCTTCCCGTTCTCGCCGTTCTGGTGTACCGTCATCATGATTGCGATTACTACCGTCTACACGATGATCTCCGGCTTCTACGGCGTGGTCTTCACCGACCTCTTCCAGTCTCTCATTATCCTTGTCGGCGCGATTATCATCTCTGTCATGGCGGTTACGCAGATTGCAGGCGTAGAAGACTTTGGGGCGCTCGCCGCGCAAATCACCGGCAATGCACAGTGGATGACTACCGCGCCGCAATGGCGCACAACCATGCCCGCAGGCTACGAACCCTACGAAGCCCTGATCATGTTCGCGTTCTTTTACCTGCTGAAGACGACCTTTGCGGGGCCTGACTCCGGCGGCGACCCTCGCTACTTCGGCGCCCGCAACGACCGTGAATGCGGCCTCCTTTCCGCCTTCTGGATCTTCTTGATGACCATCCGTTGGCCCATGATGATGGGCTTTGCCGCAATGGGCATCTTTCTCGTTCGCGATCTCTTTCCGGATCATGGCGTGATGCTGCAAACCGCCGACCTCATCAAACAGCAGTTGCCCGATCTGGACAAGGCCCAATGGGCGACCGCGCTATCGGCCATCGCCAACCATCCCGAGCAATACCCCCAGGCCCTGATTTCGGGGTTGCAGCAACTATTGGGCGCTGACGTCTGGAACAAGAAACTGATGCTGATCGGTTTCGAAGGTGGCGTCGATCCCGAACGCATCCTGCCTGCCGTATTGCTGTACAACATCCCCGCCGGTTTGCGCGGGCTTCTGCTGATCGTGCTGCTTGCGGCGGCGATGTCCACTTTTAACGCTACCGTCAATGCCGCCACCGGTTTCGTCACGCGCGACATCTTCCAAAAGTACATCCATCCCAAAGCGAAGACCCGCGAGCTCATCTACGTGAGCTGGGCAACCGTCGTCGCTCTCGTCTCCGTTTCATTCGTGTTTGCCTACTGGGTCAAGAGCATCAACGACGTTTGGGGATGGATCATCATGGGATTGGGCGGTGGTCTTCTTGTCCCAAGCTTCCTGCGCCTGTTGTGGTGGCGGTTCAACGGCGGTGGATTCGCGGTGGGCACCTTTGTCGGTATGACTGCGGCAATCATTCAACGAGTGATGTACCCACAGTTGACCGAAGTGTGGCAATTCATTTTCCTCGCCTCGATCGGTTTCGCCGGCGCAATTGTTGGCACCTACCTGACGAAGCCCGAAGATCCCGAAGTAGTCGGCCGCTTCTATCGCATCACGCGCCCCTTCGGCCTTTGGGGACCGTTCCGCAAGCAACTACCCGCCGCGGAGCAAGAGGCGCTTCGCCTCGAGCATCGCCGCGATATCCTTTGCGTGCCCTTTGCGTTGCTGTGGCAGGTGACCATGTTCATCCTGCCTATGCAGGCTGTCATTGGAGCCTGGAGCTCTTTCTTGCCCACAGCGGTCCTATTCCTAATCGGTCTGACCGGCATGTACTTCCTGTGGTTCCGGCATTTGCCCAAGGAGAATTACTTCGAGTCCGGTGAAGAAGCAGGCGTTAAGCTGGGCGACGCGTGAGTGCTGTTCGCTGACGCTGGAGGAGGCAATGGTAACTAAGCATGCGACTGCGATCGCAGCCGCGCTCCTGCTTGTGGCGGTAGCCTCCGCTGCCGAGCCTTCCGGATCGCTGAGCGCAGCCGAAGTCAAACCCGGCGCGACCGTTTGCACATACACCGCGAAGGGTGGCGATACCGTTTCTGGTTTCTTCATCCGATTGACAAACTGCGTCGGACCCCGCGAGGAGCCGGTGGTCGCCGCATTGCGCGTGCGCGGGGAATTGCTCCCTGAGCGTGTTCAAATACCCGCCTTCCCATTTCCGCTTGTTAAGCATACGCGCGGCGATGGCCCCTACATTCCTCCACTGGACGTAGGCCAGGAATTTCGCATGGCAATTTCGCCCGTCTCGCTGAAGGAAGGCGATGAGGTGCGCGTAGAAATCGTCTCCACGGCACCACTTGTCAGCGGCCTCACGGCAGGTCTCCAGCTTCAGGGCCGTCATCCCCTGGCCGAGATGCGCAATCCATTCAGGGAAAGCCGCACGGCAGGCCCCGTGTCTCGTATCCCGTGGAAAGCGCCGGAGGTCATCGCGATTGGCAACCAGCAGAAGTTCGACCCCCAGTGCGCGCCGCAGAACAACTCTTCGATCGTCTCGGACGCCGACGGAACCCTCTTTCAGTTCACTGCCTACTATTCCGTCGATGAGCAATACGGAGGAGGGCGCGGCGGATCTTATTCACATATCTTCGGTTTTCGCAAAAATCCTGGCGAAAACCAGTGGCAGCAGCTTGGCATGATCGTCGATGTGCACAAGGGACAAACGTACTCGGGTGATCCGTTCGCGTTTCGCGATCTCGACGGTACCCCCTGCCTTGTGTATACCGTGGCCGATGGCACGAACGGTTTCGCGGACTGGAAAAAACTTGGAGCCTTTCTCCTGCGCTCGACTACGAAGAGCTTCGCGGGCCCTTGGGGCGAACCGCACGCATTTTTCGAAGACTATCCGCGCGAACCAGACGACAACAGGACCGGCGGCCGCGCCAACTGCATTCGCATCTACTCTCGCGAGAAGACCCGCGACTATGTGTTCGTGTGGACGCACGGCGCGCAGGATATGGACATTCGCGGCGTGATCCTCTCCAATCTCGACGTCACGCTCACGCATGAACAAATCGGAACGGCGCAAGTCCTCGTCCGAAATCAAGACGAAGGCGGCGGCGGCTTCCAGTTTGGCGAGAAGGGATACCTTTCCACGTGGCAGATCCCGTGGGTCAACGACCCCACCGGGATTCAGCGTGTTTACGAGTTCGACCTGGCCGATGCGTTGAACCCGGAATCCTGGCGCGTGGTCCCGGGTTCACTGGGCATGAACGATGGCTCCACCGCGTTCCGCGACGGCGGTTGCACGGCCGATTCCTGGGCGGTGTCGCTGGTGGGTAACGAGCTTTGGGCCACTTCTTGCGAGTGGAGCGTTTCCGAGAAGAAGAACTACCTA
>JAIBAQ010000259.1 GCA_019695095.1 Candidatus Hydrogenedentota bacterium | reverse complement strand
GCACCTTGATACGATGCGCAACTCGTCGAAAACGTTGACTCATCTTCCGAATGACGCGGTGCCTACGATTGCTTAACGAGAACGGCGAGGATCAGCGAGCCCACCTTGAGCGGAGATTTTACCTCGATACGATGAAGGGCGTGGGCAAAGCGATTGCTGACAGGCGCAACCCAGGGCGCAAGGAAACAGAAGGTCGTTAGGGTTTCGACGGTGAAACCTGCTTGCTCGGCGGTCTGTCGTAACCGCGCGGGGTGGTAGTGGCAAACGTGTTGATCCTCGGCCATATGCGCGGCGGCGCCGTGACGGTCCAGTGCCCATTCGATAATGGGCCAGAGGCTACGGTAGTTGGGAGTTGTCAGCAGCACTTTGCCGCCCGGTTTCAACAGATTGTGGAAGACGCGGAGCATGGCAACGCCTTGATCGGGATAGATGTGCTCGATGACTTCCAGGCAATACATCTCGTCCGGGGGCTGTGGTAATTGGATGTGTTCGTCGACGTATCCTCTAACAAAAGAGACGGTCTCCGAGCCGAACTTGCCGCGCGCGAATTCGATGGCCGCCTCGTTGCCATCCACACCCCAGACCCGCGCACCAAAACTGCCGAGGTAATTCGAGACGACGCCCGATCCGCAGCCTACGTCGACGACAAAATCACCGGGAGAAGGGGGGAGGAACTGGCCGATGACCAGTTGTTTGGAGGCGTGCCAGAATCGCTGGACGGCATTTCCCGATGTGAGGGCGCGGTACTGATACGCGCCGTCGATGGCGATGGTATCGCCCGTACGGCGTCCGTTGGTCTTTGATGTGTCGTCTGATGTCGTCATCCGGCAAGGAACTCCATTGGCCGCTACGTATCATAGTGAGCCGCTTGCGCCAATGCCACGCGTTGCATTTCCGAAGTGGTTCGCATACGCTTCGGGCATAATCGATTCGGGCGTTGTACGCGTGGAAGGAAGCCATGGCCCACGAATCTGTTTCCATCGTAATCCCCTGTTACAACGAGGGGACTCACATCGAAGCGTCGCTTGCCGAAATCCGTAAGCATGTGCTGGGTCTTGGCGATATGGGTGTCTCGTCGGTCGAGTTCGTTCTTGTCGATGACGGGTCGACGGATGGCACGTGGGATGCTCTCAACCGTTTCAGGGAAGAACACGAGCACTGCCGTTGTGTGCGGTTGAGCCGCAACTTCGGTAAAGAGGCGGCAATTTGCGCCGGTATCGAACACGCGCAGGGCGATGCGGTAATCGTGATGGATGCCGATCTGCAGCACCCGCCGGAATTGATTCCGGAGATGGTGCGCCTCTGGGTGCGCGAAAACGTCGACGTGGTGGATGCCGTGAAAGAGGAGCGCGGTGAAGAACCGGCGTGGTATCGCGTGCACGCGCGTGTGTTTAACGCCCTGATGTGCCGGTTGTCTGGCTTGAACCTTGCGGATTCGAGTGACTTCAAACTCCTCGATCGCCGCGTCGTGACGGCGTTTCTCACGCTTCAAGAGCGCCAGACATTTTATCGCGGGTTGGTCGCGTGGCTGGGATTCCGCCATGCGCGCCTGCCCATGCACGTGAAACCCCGACAAGGCGGTCGTTCTACGTGGTCGTTGCCGCGCTTGTACCGGCTTGCGATCACGGGTTTGACGTCATTCTCTACTGCGGCCATGCAGTTCGTGTCGCTGATGGGCGTACTGTCGCTTGTCGCGGCCGTCTTGCTCACAATCAAGACGCTGTGGACGTGGGCGGGAGGTTACGCCGTTCCCGGGTTTGCGACCGTCATCATCCTGCAACTATGGATCGGCAGTTTCACCATGATCGCGCTTGGAATCATCGGCGAATATCTGTCCACGGTATATCACGAGACGAAGTTCCGGCCGCGGTATATCGTGGCCGAAACCACGGAACGCAGTACGCGGTCATGACTGCCTCGCACGAAGACAAAAACCTCGCCTTCTTCAAGGAGTTCTGGGGGCGCGGTGCGGACGTCTACGAGAATCACCCCACGAGCAGGCACCGGAGGCGGTTTGTTCTACGATCTCTCGCCATGGTAAGGCCTGCGGAGGACTTCCTTCTTTTCGATTACGGTTGCGGGTCGGGAGCCGTACTGCGTGCGGCGAAGCAACTGCTTCATCTGGAGGACTCCCAGCTTGGCGGCTGCGACTTAAGTCCCGAGGCCATCGAAATGGTGCGGCGGCAGTTTCAATCTCAGCATCTTTTAGAAGGGTCGTACCCTGAGTTGGCGCGGCAAATTGACGTAGCCGTGTGTACCGAAGTCATTGAGCACACGCCCGAGTACCGGCGCATTCTGGAGTGGATTCACGCGCACCTCAAACCTGGCGGCATGCTTATTCTGACAACGCCGAGTGTTCCGCTCGATCCGCCCGATGCCCTCTACGGACACACGCAACACTTCGTGCTTGCAGACCTGTGCCGGGAAATGGAGTCTATGGGCTATCGCATCGAATACGCGGCGAATTGGGGATGGCCGTTCTTTACGTTGCAGAAGTTCTTGACCGCAAAATGGTACCGCCAGGTGGAGAAGCACGTCATTCAGGGGCGACTGTCATTTCCGAAACGTCTCCTATTCGCGGTGACGTATTATGTCTATCTCGTGCACGATTTGATTCCGCGCGGACCGCAGCTATTTATCCGTGCGCGAAAGATGGCATAGTCCGCTTCGCGTTTCCGCAAAGCGCGTGCTATTCTCGCGCACACCATGAAAGAAGTAACCGCAAGCTCGCAATCAAGCGCCAAGTCGGCGCTATTTATCGCGCCTGCCGCGTTGTTGGCGTACACCCTGATGCTCTTTGGCGACGGTCTCTTCTCCGCGCGAGACGTGGTGTTAGCGGATCACGATATCCGGTACTTCTTCGCGACGCGCGCGTTTGGATTCGGGGAACTGCGCGCAGGGAATCTGCCGCTCTGGAACCCCTACATGTTCTCGGGGTACCCGTACCTTGCCAACTTCACGTCGGCGTTGCTGTATCCGCTCAACGCGATCTATCTCATGCTGCCCGTAACAAACGCGTTAAACGTGGAAATCGCGCTGCACACGTGGTTACTGGGCGTCTTCATGTATGCATGGGTGCGAGGCCGCGGCGTTTGCCGGCTGGCATCGTTCTTCTCCGCGGTCGTGGTGATGTCGTCGGGCGTATTTGTGGCGCACCTTCGCGTTGGGCACTTGTCGATGATCGACTCCTGGGCATGGGCTCCTCTGGTCTTCCTTGCTGCCGACAAACTGATCGGCGATTCGCAACCTCCGCGATCGCAATGCAGCGGAATTGTCACGACCATTGAATCCAAAATCCAAGCTCCAAAATCCAAAATACCCTGGCTCTTCCTCGGGATTCTCGCAGTCACACTCCAGATTCTCGCCGGTCATCCTCAATGCGTCTACTACACGGCTTTCACCCTGGGTGCTTATTGTGCGTTGCGATTGTGTTTTGTGGCACATCGGTTCCGAAAAATTGGGCTGCTCGCAGTAATGGCGATTGCGCCGGTGCTCTTGAGCGCGGCACAACTCGCTCCCGGGCTCGCGATCTCCCGGGAATGTACTCGGGCCGGCGGTGCGGATGTCGCATTTGCGTCGTCGTTTTCGCTACCTCGCGAGAACGTGATGCGGCTTGTCGCGCCCGATATCTTTGGCAGCGCATTCAAGCCGGGGTCGCATTGGCTGGGGAGGAGTTTCGATCACGAATCGGCGTGCT
Source organism: Candidatus Hydrogenedentota bacterium (assembly GCA_019695095.1). Lineage (NCBI taxonomy): Bacteria > Pseudomonadati > Candidatus Hydrogenedentota > Candidatus Hydrogenedentota bacterium. Next base: position 3,046 of record JAIBAQ010000259.1, on the reverse strand, counting down.
TCGTGGGCGTAACCGCGCTGGTCTTGGCGCTGGTGGGCGCGCTCCGTTTTAGGGGGCGCTTGCGTTGGATGTGCATCGCCATGATTGCGCTCACAGCAACGCTGGCGCTTGGAAGCTCAACGCCCCTCTTTGCTCTTGCGTACCATGGTGTGCCGGGCTTCGCCTTCTTTCGCGCGCCCGCGCGATTCCTGTTTTTCGCGACGATGTTCGGCGCGCTGCTGGCGGGTATGGGTGCTCACCATCTTCTCACATGTCCCGGTGCGAACAAGCGATTCGCGGCGGCAGGGCTGGGGATCATGGCGTTGTTCATCGCGGCGGGCAACTGGCTGGCGCGCGGTTCGAGCGTCGACTTATCAACGCTGGTATGGCCGGTTTTCATCACCTTCGTACTGGCGGTGTGTTTGATACTGTCCGGTACGCGGCGTCCTTGGGCCATTCGTGCGGTACTGATTGTCGGATTGATGGAGCTGAGCCTCTACGCGCACGGCAACCGATCCCTTTTGCCTGCGACTGCGTTTGATGACCCCGCCGTAAACGATCTCATCGCACAGCATCCCGGCGACTACCGTGTTCTCGATAGTCCCGCGCTAACGATTGAACGTCAAGTGCGAAACCGGATTGCCAATGTGTGGGGCTCCGATCCGATCATGCTCGACCGCTACGCACAGCTTGTTGCTGCTGCCGGATATCCGATTGAGATGCGCCCCGAAGAGGTCTCTCCGATGCTGGATCGGCATCTTCTGAGTCTGCTCCGTTGCCGGTATTACATTGACGGCAAGTCGGACATGCCTGAAATCACCGAGATCGGAGAGCCGTTTCCGCGATTCTATTTTGTGCATGACTACCGCGTGATGCCCAAAGAGCAGATTCTCGACGCAATCGTGGACCCCGCAGTTGACCTGCGCACGACTGCGCTGCTCGAAAGCGAGCCCAATCCGCAGCCCGCGCCGAAGACGCCTGCCGCTCCTGCGGACACGGTGAACGTGCTTGAGAGTTCGACCGATTTTGTAACGATTGAGGCGAGTCTCGGCAATCCCGCCATTCTCATCAACACCGACGCCTACAGCATTGGGTGGCGCGCCGCATCAGTCGGAGACAGTCCGCAGTCGAGTTACGAGATCCTTCCGGCCTTCCACGGGCTTCGCGCCATTCCGCTCGCCGCGGGACGTCATACGATTCGGCTGGAGTATGCGCCAAGGGCATTTGACGTAGGCGTGTGGGTATCGGGCGTGTCATGGGTGGTATTTGGGGCTGCTGTCCTTGGGTGGGCTGCTCTGCGGAAAAGAGTAGAATCGCGCAGGGATGTAGACAATCAGTAGACGTCGGGATCGCGGATTCATCGGATGATGGCGCGACAGGCGGCACCATCGTATGCGAGAATGGGGGCACTTTGTGAACAGGAGGGCGGAGGTATGCGTTACCGCATAGTCGTTTGTTTACTGGGGCTGTTGTGCTTGGGATTCTCATCATATGCTCAATCCACGGACGCGCTTAACCTCATTCCCTATCCCAAGGACGTCACGTTGGAGACGGGTGAATTCGCACTCGCGCGCCCGCTTGTCTTGGCTGCACCTGAGAAATGGATGGACCTCGTCGGGCCGATGGTGCGCGAGGAATTCTCGCGCGCGGGCCTCACTCCGCCTAGGCTGCTTGCCGTCAAGAGCAAACGGCTGGAGTTTGCGCTACTGCTTCCTGAAGCAGTTCCCGAAAAGGCAAAGCAATCTGACTTCGAGTTTCTTCCTTGGAAAGCCAAGCGCGATGAACTCTTTCCTCCCAAGAGCGATGGAGGCGAGGCCTTTAACCTGTTTGTTCGCCCCGACCGCGTTGATGTGAAAGCAAACGAGGCAGCCGGGCTTTTGTACGGCGTGCAAACCTTGGTGCAATTGCTGCGCGCGAATCGAATCGATAATTCGCTTCTGTGCGTCAAGATCGCCGACCGTCCCGGAAAGCTTGCATGGCGCGCGTATCAGGACGATCTCACGCGTATTCCGAGTTCTACATTTGAAACCCTTCGTCGCGGTATCGATCTCGGCGCGTATTTTAAGCTCAACGTCTTCACCTACTACATGGAGAGCCAGTTCGCGTTCAAGAAGCATCCCATCATCGGCCCGGTAGACGGCTCCCTCACGCCCGGTGAACTGGAGGCGCTGGTCGCCTACGCCATACCCCGGCACGTCAACATCTTGGGGAATCAGCAGTCGTTTGGACACATGGAACGCGTGTTGTGTTACGACGAGTACAAACCGCTCGCCGAGACGAGTTGGATACTGAACCCAACCGTCGAAGCTACCTACGATTTCCTGAACGACCTCTACTCCGAGGAAATGCCGCTGTTGCCATTCCCGTATTTCAACGTGTGCTGTGACGAGACTCAGGGACTCGGCACCGGTCCTGCCAAAGCCCTCGTCGCAGAGAAGGGCGAAGGAACGGTATACGCCCAGCACATCGCGCGTGTACACGCCTTGATCACGAAGCGCTACGGTAAGCGCATGATGATGTGGGGCGATATCGTGCTTCAGCATCCTGAGACGCTCACCATGATTCCCAAGGATACGCTCATGCTGACGTGGGGGTACGAACCCGCCGACAGCTACGAAGGCCAAATCCTTCCGTTTGTGAAAGCCGGATACGACTTTGTGGTCTGCCCCAGCGTGCGCAATTACGGACGCATCCTTCCCGACTTTCGCGGCGCGACGGTCAACATCCAGAACTTCACGCGTGACGGCGCGAAGCACGGCGCGTGGGGTGTCATCAACACCGCATGGGACGACGGCGGCCGGACGCTAAACGCTCCTAACTGGCACGGTATTGCGTGGGGCGCGGAGTGCGCTTGGAACGACGGGGCAACCTCCGCGGACGTCTTTAACCGCCGCATCGGAAAGGTTCTATTCGGAGAACGGGAAGATCATTTTGGGCGGGGTATCGAAGCCTTGGCGGGTCTGCAAGACATTCCCATGACGGCCGGAGGCAGCGACAGCCGGTTCTGGCAAGATCCGCTTGCGGGTGAAGTGAGATTTGCGAGTGTCGACCAAATGCGCGGGGAGGC
>JAIBAQ010000258.1 GCA_019695095.1 Candidatus Hydrogenedentota bacterium | reverse complement strand
CGGTGAGTCGTCCGCGCATGGTGAAGCCGCGCGCGCTCGCGCGTAATCCGGCCGCCGCGTGCGCCGATCCGCTATCGGCAACCGTTATCGGCGGCGCCTACGGGATGCCCGGATGCGCCAAAAAAGAGGGTAATTGGAAGATAGCGTGGGTTCGCCGCTCCGGAGCTGGCCGGGGTCAATCGGTTAGATTGGAATCTGGCGTGGGTACTACCGCACGGTCATGCGGTAGTGGTCGATTGGTAAGATTGGAATCCTTCGTGGGCCGTTCGTGAGGCCGTGACGGAACACGAGGACGGATCGGCCACAACCCACATCTTCATCGAGCCGGCCGTGAACGACGCACGGGGCATTGCCCACGGCACTGTGGCCATCCGTGGGTCATCCACGGGCAATGGCCGGCGGCCCGACCTGTCGTCGTTGGGCGCTAGAATCCCGCGAGGTTCTCGATCCTGAAAATCTGATCGGGGAAGTTCTTGTCGGTCTTCTCGTCGTACTTGATCGTCACGTAGCGACCGTCCGGTTCCCGCATCAGCATGGGGACGGAACCGTAGAAACCGTGAGATGCCACTACCTTTTCGAGCGTGTCAGCCCCATTGAGGATGTGATCACCCTTGATCTCCAGCAACAGAATGCCATCGCCCTTGGTCCGTCCTTTGACCTTGATCCCGAAATCGGGGAAGTACCGGTAGCCGTTCGGCAGCACGATGGCGATGGACCACGGCTTCCGGGTCTCGTTGCGGAACCAGTATTCGACCGTCCCCGACGTATCGGCGTCCAGCAGCCCGGCGAACTTGCGCTCCGGCTCATTGAGGTCCTGCGGAACGATGCCGTAGATGTTCAACGAGGACCTTGGCGTGCCGACGGGCCATTCAACGCTTTCCGGTAAGGACTGGTCCGCGTCCACCACTTCCTTGTACTTGGCCGAGCACTGACGAGCGGCCTTCCGTAGGATGTTGGGATACGTGGCCATGATGCGGTTGAGCGCCTTCTCTACGGCGTCTCCCTCGGCCGGAATGCCGCGATGCTCGAACTCGGCCTGTAGGCGCTCCATGAGCGCCTCGTGCAACTGCTTCGGGTGAAGATACTCGGCGTCGAACAGCACGCCGTTGGCCCGGCGTGCGATCTCATAGTCGGAGAGCCTCGCCTGCATCGCGGTGATCTCCGCATCCTTGTCCGCGTCGAAGATGTCCACCGACTTCTTCGTAACCTTGACCGACTCGCGGAGCCCGGCGCCGAAGACCTTGTCGTCGATCCCGATGGTCGCCTTTACGCAGCGCAGTAAGTCGTCGGTCGAAAGCGGAAGCTGCTCGGTCTTGTACAAACGCGGTATGCCAGCCCTGATCGCATAGTTGCGGTTGCCAGAAAGCGGCGACGGCGCAGCCGAAGTCTTCTGACTACCGTTCGACGGAACGTCGAGTGGCGACGGCGGCGGGTTGAGGATCAGGCTGGTAAGAAGGCCCGGCGTGGTGGGCGCCGCCTGCGCTGTGAACGTCGGGGCGGACGGGCTTTGAGCGGTGAGCGGCGGGAATGGCGCAGGCGCGTACGGGACGGACACCAACGACGTTTGCCCGTTCTGCGTCACCTGCACCTCGTTCTTTCCCGCGACAGACACGACCATCGTGTACGGCGACACCTTCGACAACTCGGTCTGAATCGAGTTGATCTTCTCGCCGGCCGAGGTCAGGCCCGTCTGGTTCTCCGCATCTGCCAAGAAGACGTACCCGTAGCGCAGCAGGTCCGGCAAGGTCTTGTCGAGCGCGCGTGGTTGTAACCGGGCATGCACCCTCAGGATTCGCCCGACCACCTGAATGCCGAAGTCCGTGTCCTTGGCTCCGCGCAGGGAAACTAGCGTGAAGGCTCGGGGCGCGTCGAATCCGAGCGCGACGGCCACCTTGAAGATGAGCACCTCCTTCGACTCGTCCTTCGCCACGACCAGCAGGTCGTCGTTCGGGTCCTCCGAGGTGTACCAAGCGATGGCCGACGCCGGCACGCCGGCCGCTTGCAGCCGCGTCTTCGCTTCGTCCACGGCCTTGTCGCTATTGCCGACCTGCACGAGCATCAACGGCGTCAGGTTGATTCCGATCCCAGCCAGCGTCTTCTTGATCGCCCCGTGCATTTGCCACGCATCCGCGATTGCGGTCAGTCCGAAGTCGAGCAAGGCGCGTTGATCGTCGGGGGCGATGTAGGCAATCGACTTGATGCCGTCTTTGATGAGTGCCGCATCAACTGCGTCCTTTCGACTGACGCTGATTCGGTGCAGCTCCTGTATGCCTGCCGCTTCCTTAAACCGCTCGATGTCTTGATCGTTGGGGGTGGCAGTGACGAGAAGTGTGAAGTCGGGACGCATTACGTCCCGATAGAACTTCACTGCTTCGGTGGCCTTGGTGAAACCGTGATGAGCCTCGTCCACGACGACACCGATTCGGAACCCGTCCTCGCGCAGTTCGGGAATGAAGTCGTCAAGCGCTAATGAGGTGTCGCCGCTGGACCGCAGCACGCGCGTGTCCTTGCGAGCGGCTGCGACCGACGCCCATGTCGTGACGAACAGATCACCGGACTTGGCCGAAGCAGTCACGCGCTCCGTGAGGAGATCACGAACGCGAAGGCCAACAAAATCCGCTTTGAAGACCGCTTCCGATTGCTCGACCAAACCAGCGAAAGGTGTGAACCAGAACCAGACAATCTTCGCATTGTCCGGTCGATCTGGACGGCTGAAAGCCTCGGCTATCAGCCCGGCCATTCGGGTCTTCCCCGAACCGGTCGGCGCTTCAAGCAGCGCGCAGCCGTTGTACGCCGATGCTGCCGCGCGGCTCGCCGCATCTGGCGCCAATTGAATCTGCGACTCGGCGTAGCGGAAGATTTCGAGGACGTTCCTGACGGCCTCTTCCTGATACCCCTTCGGGCCTTGCCCGCTCATTTTCGCGCCCCCGCGCCGAAGCGATTGACTAGAAACTGAGGAATCGGCGCGAAGCTAACTCGTGGGTCGGCGATGCGATGCTCCAAGAGGGCAGGCTGCCACGAGTAGATTGTCGCCTGCCCGTATTGCCTAAGGATGGACTTCAAGTCGCCGATGATGCGGTCGGTAATTTTGGTGAGATAGATCACGACAGTGTGGCTGCCAGCGATAACCTGAATCGGCGTTGCGGGATCATACTCACCAACTTCCTCGGCATGAATAAGTTGCAGCGCGGTCCACACTTGATCATGCTGAATCGTGCGAAAGACCCTTTCCGTCAAAATGCGGCGGGTGCGTAGGTAGGCATACGTCCCCCCAACTCCCTCAACTTTCTTCATGTCCTCTTTGGCCTTGTACGAGTAGCCATTGATAGTGGCGTTCAATCGGGCTCTCGTAATGTCCCGACACACGTTCTTGTCCGGCACGTCCGAAGTTGCCTCGGTACTGGAAACGAGAATGAAGCGACGACTTGCGGCGCTATCCGCGTCAGCGTCTTCATCTGCATTTAGCTCCAGTACAGCTTGTCCCGTGGTGCCACTGCCCGCGAAGAAATCGACCACCAAGTCTTCCGGCCCCGTACTTTGTGCGATTAGCGCCTTTACCAGTGCGATGGGCTTCGGATACGGGAAATCCTTGTTTCCGATCATCTGCGCCAAGAGCGCTGTTCCCTCAGAAGTGAATCCAGTTGTAATCACTTCGATACCCTCGAAGTCAATCTCCTCCAACTCGGCCTTCTTCATCGAGGCGGGGGTTATCCATGTTGAGAGGGGTTTTTCCGTGCGCTTGATTTCACTCACAAAACGCTTGATTCGAGGTGTTCCGTAGCCGATAGCCTTACCGACCCAGAATTCGGGCGGCACGATTGCATCCAATACTCTTGAAGGGATGTCCCCCTTATCGACAGCCGCTTTGATAGCGCCTAGCTCGCTGTAGATTCGAAGGTTGCGTGGGGCGGTGCCTTTGTGAACTGCATCCATGAAGGATTCAACCGTCTCATAGGTGACGACCCTCTCATCAGCCGGCCACCTAAGGCGTTGTTCCTCGACCAGTACCTCCATGGGAAGGGCTCTAATCTTCTGACCAACCTTGAGCCGTTCGCGACTAGCGAATCGCCAAACACTATCGGGATCGCAGGCATACCATCGGTTCGTCTCTGGGTTCTGGAGCGGATAGAAGGCATCGGGGCGCTGTTTGAAGTTGTGTGCCTTCGTGAGCGGGCCGTCAACCCAAGGACCCCGAGGATCATTGTCGGGGTTGCTATCGACTCGCTCTTTCGGCCGCCCAGCAAAAGAGAACTGGGGCCCCGCAAAGCAGAGCACGTATTCATGATCAACACTAAGGAAAGCGCCCTTTGCGTCGTTAGCGCCGCTTCGGCGACGCCATACGAACGTACCGACTTTCATCCCGGGGAACACGAGTTCCATCAGGAGGGAGACGTGAGCGTATTCCTCTTCGCCTATTGAAACGAATATGACCCCATCTTCGCGCAACAGCTCCCGCGCGAGGTCGAGGCGCCTGTACATGAACTCAAGCCACTTGCTATGCCGGTAGAGGTCGTCCTTTTCAACGAAGCGGTCGTTGTAGATAAAGTCGCGGTTACCGGTGTTGTAAGGGGGGTCGATGTAGATGCACTTAACCTTGCCGGCGTGCGTCATGCGGAGATACCGCAAGGCATCGAAGTTGTCGCCTTCGATGATCAGATTCGGGTACGGACCTTGTCCGCAGGACAATTCGGAAACGAAGTCCAGAGCGATGAAATCAGAATTGATCGACCTATCGTGGTCGATCTCATCGCGCTCCCACAGCAGGCCGAATTTTGGCTTACGGTCACGCTCACGAACCAACCGGATCAGGTCTTCCCGGCTGTAGTCCTCGTAGTTTTTCTTCATGTCTTTGCTTTTCCGGTCTGCCGTTTACGGTCAACGGATATTCCGTTGGCTTCGCAGTACCGGAGGATCAGAACTTCCACCATGTTCGCCATGCTGCGGTGCTCCTTCTCCGCCGCCATTCGCAGCAGGTCGCGAACCTCGTCGGACACCCGCAGAGTCGCTGCGGAAGGCTCTTTCGCCATGTTCGCTCCGGTGTTAGTATGGCACCACAATGCCTACCCGTTGCGTGCAACACGCACACGGTCAGCAGCAGGATAGCGCCGCCCGGCCCCCGGCGCAACAAATCCAGCAGTCAGGGCCTCACCGTTCCTCAGGGGTAGGAATGGCCGTCGATCTTCTGAATCTTCCTTCGTTGCGCGTCACCGAGTTGGACGATGGTGCCGTCAGCGGTAAGGGCTTCGTGACGGTGAAGGCCGTCGTCGTTGGTGACACGACTCATTGCCCGCACTGCTTGGGCGTGCGCATCCACGGGCACGGGGTGGAGGAGAGGAAGGTCGCCGACACCCCGCTTTTCGGCAAGCCGACCAAGCTGGTCGTGCAGCGCAAGCGGTTCAAGTGCTTGGACTGCGACAAGACCTTCTCGGAACCGACGCCGGACCTGCATGACACCCGGCAGGCGACCAAGCGGCTGGTGAAGTTCGTGCAGGAGAATGGGCTACGCCTGACCATGGCCGAGGTCGCGCGGCAGACCGGCCTCGCCAACAAGACCATCCGGCTGTTCGTGGACGACTACCGGAACACCGAAGAGAAGCTGCGGATGCCGGTGACGCCGAGGGTTCTCGGTCTCGACGAGGCGATGATCGGCGGCGTGTACCGGGCCGTCATCACGAACGTCGAGTCGAACGACTTCTTCGAGATTCTGGAGGGGCGGACGCGCCAGCATCTCGACGCGTACTTCAACCCGATGCCGGACAAGCACCGGGTTGAGGCGGTCGTGACCGACCTCTGGAACCACTACCGGGCCACCATCCAGCACCACTTCCCCGGCATTCCGCAGATCGCCGACCGCTTCCACGTGATGCGCATGGCGTCCGATGCCATGGAGAACGCGCGGAAGAGCGTCCGGCAGACGCTGAAGGCCAAGCAGCATGAGGCCGAACGGATCATGCTCAAGGACCGGCGCTTCCTGCTGTTGGGGCGGCAGAGCGAGCTGACCGCCGCCGAGATCGTCTTGTTGGACGAGGTCAAGGCCAAGTACCCGCTGCTGGCGGCCGCCCACAACGCCAAGGAGGGGTTCTTCGCTCTGTACGACGCCCCCGACCGGAAGACGGCCGAAGCTCTGTTCAGGCAGTGGAAGGCCAGCATCGACCCGCAGGTGGCGCGCTGGTTCACCAAGGTCGGCGTCGCCGTGGACGACTGGCACCCGCAGGTCTTCGTCTACTTCGACCTCGCCTACACCAACGCCTATACCGAGTCCTTCAACCGGTTCATCAAGGACACCAACCGGTTCGGGCGGGGCTACGGTTTCGCCGTGCTGCGGTCTCGGCTGCTCTTCAACAACATCACCAAGCACGTCGAGTGGCCCAAGATTCGTGGTCGGGCCACGGGAGGAGGGGCCGGTTCGGGTACCGGTGCCGGTGCTGGAACGGGCGCCGGCCGTTGGGGGTTCACGGACTCCTTCATGGCGCCAACCGTGGCCGCCGCACGGGTGGCGATGGCGCCCACGCCCGAGCACGAGTCGAACGGTCAGCGGTATCTCTGGTACGGTGCCTCAATCCCCAAGACGTGCGAGCTTCTGGAGGCGGGCTACTTCGAGTAGAGCCCACGCCGTCTTCCAATTACCCAAAAAAGAAGCCCCGGCGCTGCTTGCGCCGGGGCTTCTCGAAACTGCTGCCGGGGCCGCGACCCGCGGCCCCTTCGCGCTACGACTTCTTGGCGGGGGCAGCGCCCTGCGCCGGCGTCGCGGTGG
>JAIBAQ010000257.1 GCA_019695095.1 Candidatus Hydrogenedentota bacterium | reverse complement strand
CGGAGCAGGTTGGGAATGGCGATAGCCGCGATGATCGCGATAATGGCGACCACAATCATCAACTCGATCAACGTGAAACCGGACTTCTTTGACATAGCCTTCATTGAATTACCCTCCAGGTGCGCCTAAGTTACTGCGTTCCCAAGAACCCTCGTCGGTCGCATCCCGCTACCCGACGCTCAATTCAACTCTCAGGTCCTTAAGAGCAACCACGGTGCCATGCATGCACACATATTCGTAAAGCACGAATGGAGAACAAGTTAATGCGAATCAAACCAAACGAAAAGCCCTGGTACACCGTTCAGAAACGGACGTAACAGGGCGTGGAGTGACAAAAAACGTCATCGAGACCACCTTTCAGTAGTCCTTCAAACCCAACTGGTTATGAACTGGCTGCCTCAACCGCTTGCGGCGCGTCTGGTTGCGTCACTTCAGGCTTTTCCCCTGCCTCAGGTTGCGCAGGCGCCGCCTTTTCGACAGGAGCCTCGGCAGGCGCCTCGGTTTTGGGGGCCGGTGCCGCCTTCTTCGCTTCAGTCTTCTTGTTCTCCAGCATCGCCCCCGTCATCGGGATGAAATAGATCCCCATATCGCGCCTGGATCGGACTTTGCCTTCGGCGTCCTTCGTGTACACGTAGAGCACCTGCTTGCCGCGCATCGCAGGTCCGACGGGGATGATGAGTCGGCCGCCAGGCTTGAGCTGCTCCAATAGGGGTGGCGGTACGTGAAGCGCCGCGCACGTCACGAGGATGATATCGAAACCGCCTTGAACCTCAGGCCACCCGTAGTAGCCATCGCCAACCTTCACGTGGACGTTGTCGTATCCAATGTCCTGAATGATTTTCGATACCGAGTTGCCAAGCGGCTCAATAATCTCAATGGTGTAGACTTCCTTCACAATGTGCGAAAGCACGCTGCTCTGAAAGCCGCTACCCGTACCAATCTCAAGCGCAACCTCGCCCTGCTTCGGCTTGCACAGTTGCGTCATGTAGGCCTGCCCCAGATAATCGCTGAGCGCACTGCCATACCCGATTCCCCAAGGCTTGGGTTCCTTTTCGTAAGCGCTCTTGACTGTCGAGAACTTGCCTTCGTAGTTGTAGTGATAGTATTCGCGAGGTACCGCCGCAAACGCCGCCATCACATTCAGGTCGGCTGATCCCAGACGGTCCTTCAGATACTTTCCAATCGCAACGAGCGCGGATTCCTTCCGGGCTTGAAGCGCATTGAAATCCGCCTCGGATAGCTTCATCGAGCGGCCGGTCTTCTCGACCAACTGGTTGTAGCGCTCATAGGTCCAATCGGAAGATGGAGCCGCTGCAGCGGACTCTGGTGCGGCGACTTGTTCTACCTGGGCGCCCGCAGAGACGGGCGATTCGGGCGCGGAGGCTGTTTCCTGGGCCAATGCGGGCGTAACGGCAAATACAGCCAATATGAGCACGGCGCGACACAACTTCATGAATGGAGCCTTTCTATTCGTCAGCGGTTTCGGAACCTGGAAATGTTAGCCATGCCAGCGGATACAACAGCAAAGCCATCCAGAACACGACACTGTACCCATAAGAGACGGCAATAATACTCGCCAGCGGCGAAGAAATCACGGAGAAAGCTCCGTTTATTCCCCACGCCAAAGGCAGGAAGCCCGCCATACGCCCCCGAAGCGCGCTCATTCCCAGGGAGAACGGCATGCCCAGAGCCGCCGAAATGGGGGCGATTAACCCCAAAATGGCCGCAATCTTGAGCGAATACGGTGCATCCAGCAGGGACAGAATGATGCGATCGAGGAACATCAGATAGACTGCCAGCATGCCCACGATGACGAGCGCTACCAGCGTCAGGCCCCGTTTTGGCGAGGACTCGAATCGCGAAGCGAAGTAGCTGCCCAAACCCGAGAACACCAGCATTCCAGACAGTACCACGGCGAAGGCCGACACCGAATCGTTCAGCAAAAAGGTGAACTTCTCGATCAACGTGATCTCTATCGCCAAGAATCCAAGCCCAAGAGCCGCAAAATAGACGACTCCCTTTAGCACGCCTCCCGCGGTCCCGCCTACCGCGCGCATGCGCACGAGCGGCGCGAGCAGCACAATCAATGCGAACAATGTGGCCTGCGCAAGGACCGCAATGTTCACGAGAAAACCGATCTCTTCATGGGGTATCAAATCGATCTTCGCAATGAGCTGTCCAAGTCGAGACGGGCGGAAAATGTATTGAAGAAAAGGCCGATCCAACGTGACGGGTCGCAGGCTGAAGAAGTTGCCTGCAAGAAACGACTCGCGATCTTTGGACAACAAGGCGATCAAGTCATCGCGCAATGCATCCGAGGCTTCGCCGCCCCCGACCTCGACCGTTTCGGTGTCGAACGACACTTTCGGCAAATCGTTCCAGACTTCCAAACTCGCTGGATCGATACCCGGAAAATACGAACAATCGAAGGACAGATTGGAACAGAACTCTCGAAGCGCCGCCACATCCGGCTCGGAGAAGGCTGATTTACTAATCAGCACACGCGCATTCCACTCGTTCCGGTAGACGGCCAGGTGTGTTTCCGGCGACGCGACGCCAAGACCCGCCAATGCGCTGCGCGCCGTTTCCACCAACTTCACCGCATACACGGAGAACTCGCGGATAGAAACGGGCACCGAAATAACGCCGTTCGGCGTAAGACGGTCGAAGAACATTCGAAGCGACTCTTCCGTGAGCGAGTACTTGTTCGCATAGCCGCAATCCAAATAGTCTTCCGAAATGTCGATTACGTCGAACGGCTCATGCTCGCGCGCCAAGTACGATTGCGGGGACTCATTGAGATAGGCGCACGACTCCGGCAGCTTGCCTGCAATCCTTGCGCTTGCCAAGCCATAGATGAATGGCTCCGACTCCAATACGACCGCTTGCCGAGCACCCAGTTTGGCCACCTCGAATACGCGCGATCCGCCGCTGCTGCCGATCGCCAGTGCGCGCCCGCCTTTTCGCAATTGGTAGGGGAACGTGCTCAGCGCGCCCTCTACATACGTAAACGCGTCATCGGTGTTCGCGATTAGCGACGAGAGCCGGTTACCGTCCTTGTAGATTCCAAGCGCGGGAGGCGGTGACTCCAAGTTCATCAAGCCGACGTTGTTGGAGACAGCAAGGTCGCGGCGCTCCGTGAAGTTATCGAGAACCTGATAGAAGCCGCGCGGCGTGCGCGACTCTTCGACAATCCGATTGCCGTGAACGTGCAACACGGCGTAAATGGACTTGAACTCAAACACACGCGCGCGATTGAAGGCGATACTCAGCGTTACACAAGCAACCAGAACCACTATCCCCACAAAACCAATCAATACCCGGCCCCGGGCAGGCCACGCATAGAGAAATGCCGCGGGTATCAGAATGCAGGGGATGGAACAGATTAAGTAGAAGGGATGAATGAAGAACATCAAACCAAGTATCACGGCTGCGCCCAATCCGGCGCCGATTAGATCCGCCGCATACAGCTTCGTGATTTCTTCATGGTACGTGACAAAACTCAGCCCCAGGAACGTGCCCGTGAGGAAGAAATAGGGAAATAACGCAAGGTAGAACTTACCGATGTTTACGAGCTGCGACTGCCAAAGCTGCTGGTTCTGCAGTTCCAGAGGGTTAAAGGCATTGATCGTGATGAAATAGTACCCTGCCGCCGCGGCTGCCATGATCAGCAGGGGCAATACCACAAACAGCGTCGATGCGTATCGCGTGGCCACGCCGCGAAACAGCGACAACACGACGCCGCTGAACGCAAACCCGACCATGGCTATGGAAATCACCCAGTAACCGTATTCCGACCAACTCGCAACGGCGAAATAGCGGGTGAGCATGACCTCAAACGAGATCGAGGCCATGGACACGAAGAATACAGCCAGGGCACGTCGCGACAACACGGGTTAAGTTACCTCTTCTTGCTCTTACTTTTGCTCTTGCTTTGTGTCTTGCGGCGAGGTGCAACGGCTTTCTTTGGCGGAACCGGGTGCGATGGATCAGGCCACTGCCTCAACTTGCCTTCGTAAAACACGTCGTATATCCAATTGAACACCGGGTCCTGATGGTCGCAGACGCACGCGGCAACTTTGTGCGCCACGCGCAATCCGTGACGGCCATTCGTGAATACGACCAATCCGGATCCCGTAGTGCGCGATCCGGTGGCGTAGCTCATATACCCACGGCTGTCACCGAAGTGCCAGAACCGGTCTCCATCGTCGGAAAGATGCAATCCCCACCCAAGCCCCCACGCCAAATTCGGCGAAAGCTGTACTTGAGGCCCCAGCATCATGCGCACGCTGCAATAGTTCGCTCCGCGAACCGGCGTCGTCTGGCTGGCCATGAGGGCAAGCATAAACTCCGCGAAATCTCGAGGCGTCGTGTGAAGCGAACCGGCGCCGCTCGCCTCGGTCGGATGGCTCACCGCGCGAACGGGCGTGCCGTCCCACTCGTAACCGGCAGCGGCCGTTGCTTCGTATTCATCACGCCAAACAAAACTCGTCTCGCGTAGTCCTAACGGTTCGGCGACTTCCTTCTGCAGCGCATCCGCGAGAGGCTGTGCGGTCACGGTCTCCACCACCCGTTGAAGATAGTTGTACGCCTCGCTCGAATACCCGAAGCTCTCGCCGGGCCGAAAGCGCATCCGCATCGGCCAACGTCCGTTCTCCCAATTGGGAAGCCCGCTGGTGTGTGCAAGTATCGTGCGCACCGTGATCTCGCTGGCCATCGCGTCGTTGGACGCAACGGGGCTCGCCATGTAGCGAATGACCGGTGCGTCAAGAGAGATCGCCCCCCGCTCGACCATGCGCATCACACAGTAGGCCGTCATTGGCTTGGTAAGCGACGCAGCCTGAAACACCGTTGCCGGCGTAACGGCCTTCTTCGTGTTCTTGTTCGCTATCCCATACCCCCGCACCTGGTCAACGCGCCCGCCTCGAATGATGGCCAACGAAAGCCCGGGAACCCCCGATCGCATCAGACAATCCGCGACAACAGCATCCAGCCTGCCTAAATCGCCCGACGGCGGGGCCGTTTCGACTTGTGCGGACACAACACCCGCGCCTGCAACCGCCAATGCCGCGCCTCGCAGGAATAGATCTCGCCGAGTAATGGAGGTAGGCATCCTAACGTCCTCTCAAGAAACGCGGCCCTCTGCTTGCCGTACTTCTTCCCCGGCCAGAACAAGGCAACTGGGTGTTGCGCTGAGAGGCTCGGAAAGACGCAATGACTTCGCGAACGTTCATGGCTGTTCGGTTACGTCTTCGGTCTCTTTCGCTTTCGCCTCAATGAGCTTGGTGTTCATGTCTCGAAGGCGACGGCTCATTGTGCCAATGACGTTCAGAAGTATGCGTATGGCGACTCGTTTTTCCATCAACCGCTGAAACACCGTCTCGCTCAACACGAAAAGCCGTGCCGTTTCCGATGCCACAGCGGACGCGCTGCGCGGCTCGCCGTTTATCACGGCCATCTCGCCGAACAAGTCGCCCGTTCGCAACGTCGCTATCAGTTTCTTGCGGTCATACAGTTCTACCCGGCCTCCAAGCACCACATACATCTGGTTGCCCGTCGTGCCTTGATAGAAAATAACATTGCCCTTCTCGACGGTCATGGTCATGCCCTTCGAGAATATCTTGGCGACGTCCTCCGAACTCAGTCCGTTGAACAGAGGGACACGCCGGGCGATCTCATCGAACTTCGGATTTACAGACATGGGTCACCATCTCCAGCCACCATTGCCGCCATGCCCATAGTTCGCGCATCCAGGACCAAGTACTGCCGTGCCGGAAACACGACCCTACACGACGTAAATAAACCTGCTGCAGTTCATGCACGTATGGATGTGGTTCGGGTCCTGCCGCACTTGCTGAACAAACTTCGACGGCAGCTTCATGAAACAGCCTTGACACGTGTCGCCTTCCACCGGCACCAGCGCTGGTTTCCGGCTCTTCATCAGCTTGTCGAAGTGATTCAGAATGCGCGGCTCCACCAAGCTGCGAATCGTATCGATTCGCTTCTGAATCTGCGTCTTGCCGGTGCGCGAGCTCTGCATCATCTCGTGGCACAACTGCAACCGGGCCAGCAAAATCAGGTCCGCGTTGCCGTCTGCCGTCTTCGCGATGGCAGGGTCCGCCTTCAGCTTCTGCAAGCGCTCCTCGTGCGTTTCCGTGAACGTCTGCGAAGTCTGCTCCAGAAGGTCAAACATGTCGTCGGCGGTTTCCGCCTCCAACATTGCGCGGAGATGGTTTGCGTCGCTCAATAGTTTGGCCACGGTCGCGACAAAATTGAGGTACGTCGTCTGCTCCGACGGCGGATAGCAAATCAGGAAAATGAGGTGCGTGGGCTTGCGGTCGACCGCTTTGAAGTCGAGTCCCTGGGGTACGCGCCCCACCGCGCAAGCCAATTGCTTCATGCCCGTTATACGCGCGTGCGGCACGGCAATGCCCCTGCCGATTCCCGTACTCTCGGTAACCTCGCGCGCAAGAATCTGCTCCAAAGCCAATCCGGCTCCGTCGAGCTTACGCTTCTCGAACAGCAAGTGGGTCAACTCTTTAAGGGCGTCTGCCTTCGTCGTCGCCTGCAAATCAGGCACAATGCACGGCTTCGTAATGTACTTCGTCAGGATCATTCCGTCTGGTCCCTTCACAACAAAGACCCTCCCGGCACACGGGCGAGATAGCGCCAAACAGTGCGTGGGTCCAGTTCGATGGCCGGTAGTCTACCACACGGGAGCTTCAGAACATAACAAGACCGAAAAGTGGCGAAAGGC
>JAIBAQ010000256.1 GCA_019695095.1 Candidatus Hydrogenedentota bacterium | reverse complement strand
CCGGCGCAACGACGATAAGTCCAAAGAATCCAAGAACGACGGACGGTATTGCCGCGACAAGCTCCACAAATGGCTTGAGAACCTCGCGCTCACGGGGTCCAGCCAGTTCCGCGATGTAGACAGCTCCACACACGCCAAACGGAATAGAGAGCAACGTCGCGAGAGTAGTCACCAGCAGCGATCCCGTTACAAGGGGGAAGATCCCGTAGGAGACTTCCTTAAGCGACGTCGGATTCCAGCGTCCATTCAGCAAGTGGGACAATCCGGGTTCCCTGACAAACGGCAACGCTTCTTTGAACAGAAACAGGAAGATCAGGAAAACGATTAAGATGCTGGCAGACGCGGCAATGCGCAACGTATACCGTACGGCCAGTTCTTGCGTGTTCCGAAAACTCACGTTAATTCACCGTGATGTAACCTGTTTCGGAAATGACGGCCAAGCCTTCCGGAGTCGAGCAGAATTCCACGAACTCCTTGACTGCAGCCGATTCCTCACCCGCAGTGAACAGGAAGAGCAAACGCGCGATGGAGTACTCACCGCTGCGAACAGTCTCCGCGGACGGGACTACGGCAGGCTTGCTGGTTTCGGGCTTCACCCCAATCACCTTGACTTTGCCCGCGGCTTCTTTAGCGTACCCGAGGCCCACATAGCCGATTGCCCACGGCGAGTCCACTACGCTCTCGAGAATTGCCGACGTTGCAGGCAGCAGCAAAGCGTCCTGCCGAAAGTCCTGCTTGTTCAGAACATGCTCCAGGAAGAACAAGTACGTGCCCGAGCTCGATTCGCGAGAAAGCGCTATGACCTTTTCGTCAGGACCGCCCACCTGCGCCCAGCTTGTTATTTCACCGGTGTAGATCTTCCGAATCTGTTCGGTGGTGAGTTCATTGATGGGGTTACCCGTATTCACCACCAACGCAATTCCGTCTCGCGCGACCGCATGCTCATTAAGCTTGAGGCCCTTTTTCGCCGCCTGCTCTTTCTCTTCTTCCTTGAGGTCGCGCGACGAGGAACAGATATCGGTTGTTCCATTGAGCAACGCGGCGATTCCCGTCCCCGATCCGCCGCCCGTCACCGTAACGGTCTTGCCGGGATGGGTCTTCATGAAGGCTTCCGCCCACCCGGTCACGAGGTGAAGCATCGTATCGGAGCCCTTGATCGAGATGGACCCCGAATTGGCGCCCCGCTGCGACGGCCCGCACGAAAAGAGGGCCGCGGGCAACGCGACAAGACATAACGCATGTATCAACCGGATTCTGCTCATTGTTCATTTCCCTAACTTGAGTTGGCCTTATTTCTGCCTACAAGCGTATTAAATCTCTGTTAGGGTTGCGTTAGAGTCTCGGAATTTCCTGAAGAATCCTGATCGAGGGCATCTAGCCCGCCGCAGGGGATGTGAATACAGAATGTGCTGCCTTTTTGTGGGGCGCTGTCGACGGTTGCTTGTCCATGATGAGCGCGCGCGATGTGCTTAACAATCGCCAAGCCCAGCCCCGTGCCGCCGAGCTTGCGGCTTCGCGCTTTGTCCACGCGATAGAATCGTTCGAATATTCGGTGCAAGTGCTCTTTGGCAATCCCACAACCGTGATCACGCACGCGAATCGTCAGTTGGTTGCCTCTCTTTCGCACCTCAGCTTCGACTTCTGTGTTCTCATCGCTGTATTTGATCGCATTGTCCAGCAGATTTTCCACGGCGAGCTGGAGCAACGCGGCATTCGCCCTCACGGAAGTATCTTCGTCGCTCTCCGCGCGGATCGTGATTCCTTTTGCGGAGGCTTTCTCCTGGCATTGCAGAACGGCTGCTTCGACGATCTGCCGGGCCTGCACCCATTCCTTCTGAATCTCGTCCCGCTCGCTTCCTTGCTCCAATCGCGACAGGTTCAGCAAGTCCTCGATGAGCGAGTACAGGCGGTCTGCCTGCCTGGTTATAATTTCGACGAACCGCCGCGCATCTTCTCGCTCATCCAGCGCTCCATCCAATAGCGTCTCCGCATATCCCTTAATCGAGGTGATTGGGGTCTTGAGTTCATGGGACACATTGCTGACAAAATCGCGGCGCGCATTTTCGAGACGCCTCAGTTCGGTGATGTCGTGAAATACGATCAAGCCGCCGATGCTTTTGCCGTCGGCATTCGCCAACGGCGTCGCGTGCACGTGCACAAATCGTTCCGTCTGATACGTCAGCAGGATATCGCGGGCGATAGGTTCGTTGACGCGATGAACCGACTCGGCGATACGTTGGACTTCCGTGTTGCGAATTACCTCATGCAGCATCTTTCCCACGGCCTTCGCAGGCACGACATGAAACAGTTCGGCCGCCGCCGTGTTGATGTTCAGGATTCGCTCCTCAGTATCTACGGCTACAACGCCCTCCACCATGCTCGACAGCACGGCCTCCAATTCGTTGCGTTGCCGTTCAACCGTGCCGATGCGCTCTTGAAGTTGAAGGGCCATATGGTTCATGGCTTCCGCCAATTGTCCCAATTCCGTCGTGTTCGGCACACGCAGGCGCGCCGACAGATCGCCTTGAGCGTAGCGCCGCGCACTTTGCCTCATTTGTTCTATCGGCCGCGTTATCCGCCTGGAAACCGCCAATCCCAACACCGACGCGAGAAGCGCGATGACAAGAAATCCGAGGGCGATATGCCGGTATGCCTCGCGTAACGTCACTTCGACGGCTTCGAGCGGGACAGAAACCCGTGCCACTCCCTCAACCTTGCCGTTTCGGTAAACCGGCACGGCCACATAGCATGTCGTCTTGCCTAGGGTGTTACTGAATCGCTCCGCCTTCCCCACGTTACCCGCGAACGCTTCCTGGATCTCCGGGCGCGTCGCATGGTTTTCCATGTCCGCGGGGAGTCCTTCCGAGTCGGCCAGAACCGACCCGTCGAGTTTAACCAGCGTAATTCGGATGCCTGAGGCTTTGCCCAGTTCCTTGCAGAGCGCGTCAAGCTCCTCGGGCGGGGCGGTGAAGAACAGATCGCCTTCCAGCAAACGTACAATGTTTGCGCGGCTCTCCAAGCTTTTGCGCGTTTCATTGAGATAGAAATCGTGCAACGTCTGCGTGAAATAGAGGGTACACGCGAGAAGCGATACAACGGTCACTAGAACCAGAAGGGGAAACAACTGCCAGAGGAGGGAGCGCCTTGCCAATGTACTACTCCTTCAATCGATAGCCCACGCCTCGCACCGTCTCGATACAGGCGCCCGCATCGCCCAGCTTCTTGCGCAGACCGACAATTTGCACGTCCACCGCGCGATCCGTCACAGCATATCCGGCCCCACGCACCGAGTCGACAATTTGGGAACGAGAGAATACCCAACCGGGGCGCCTCGCGAGGCACTGCAACACGCGAAACTCTGTAAAGGTAAGTTCTATGGGCTCGCCGTTCACGAGAACCTCATGCCGGCCGGGATGAATCACCATCCCGTGTACGCGAATTGTCGTGTTCTTTTCGACGGCTTCGGCTTCTCTGCGCCGCAGCACGGCCTGAACACGAGCCAACAATATCCGTGGACTGAAGGGTTTCGTAACGTAGTCGTCCGCACCTAACTCAAGTCCGCGTACCACATCGCCCTCTTCTCCGCGGGCCGTCAACATGATGACAGCCGCGTCCTTTGTCTTCGGGTCGTTCTTCAGCAGGGTGCAGACTTCCAGGCCGTCCAATCCAGGCAGCATGAGGTCCAACACGACCAAATCGGGAGACATGGTTCTCGCCGCTTTTACGGCTTCGCCTCCCGACGACACGCAAGATACGCGGAATCCGGCTTTGGTTAGGTTGTAGTTGACGAGTTCGAGGATGTCTTCCTCGTCATCGACGACAAGGATAGTCTCCCGTGCCATGTGCGTTCTCCACTCGGTCGCGACGCCGATCACGCCATCACGCTAACATTTGACTGTTAGGAACTTGTTAGCGTCCTAACAACAGAGAAACGCGCTACCGCATCCTAGTCCGAATTGCTCACAAACACACGCGTGAATGTCCCGCGATCAGGCTGCTTGCGAGACTGGGAGCGAAAAGCAACACACTTCTCCAAAGACGGAGTGTGTTGGTGAGAAATCCTCATGGCGTAACCTCAACGCCTTGCACGTGAGCAATTTGCGCCGGCGCTCAGTTGCTCCGGTGCGAATTGCGGACTAGAAGGACGGAACGATTAGCTGGATTGCCCAGAAGCACAAGGCCGCGACCAAGGCCGAAAAGGGAATCGTAAAAACCCACGCCCAGATGATTCGCCGCGCAACGCCCCAACGGATCGTGGAGAACTTCGTCGTCGAACCGACGCCAACGATGGCTCCGGTTATGGTGTGAGTCGTCGAGACGGGTATGCCAAGGTGCGTGGCGATGAAGAGGGTGGCAGCGCCCGCGGTCTCCGCGCAAAAACCGCCAACCGGCTTCAATTTGGTGATCCGCATTCCCATGGTCTTCACGATGCGCCACCCGCCAAACGCGGTTCCTACGGACATCGCAATCTGGCAGGAGAGAATAATCCACGAGGTATGCCAGTCCAGAAGAGACAGTTGCACGTCAGGTGTGAAATAGCCCGCGGCCACCAGCAACGCCACAATCACGCCCATCGTTTTCTGCGCGTCGTTGCCTCCGTGCCCCAGCGAATACAGCGCCGCGGAGACGAGCTGTCCGCGCCGGAAGAGATTGTCGACGGAGATGGGCCGCCACCTGCGGAACATCCAGTACACGATTACCATAAACGCGAAGCCAAGAATCATGCCGAACAAGGGAGCCAGTGGAATGTACTCCACGGTCGCCATGACTTTGCTCCACTGAATAACATCAACCCCCTTGTGCGCGATCCCCGCCCCCACGAGACCTCCGATAAGGGCGTGGGAGGAACTCGTTGGCAGCCCCCACCACCACGTCATGAGGTCCCAGACTATGGCCCCTAATAGGCCGGTGAGAACCACGTACATGTAAGCGGGATCGCTTGCGTCGATGTGCACGATCTTCGATACGGTGTCGGCAACCCGAGGGGCAAACACAAACATTGCAACAAAATTGAAGAAGGCAGCCCATATTACCGCGGCGCGAGGGCTGAGGACTCGCGTAGAGACTACCGTGGCAATGGAGTTAGCCGAATCGTGGAATCCGTTAATTACGTCGAAAGCCAGAGCCACGATAACGGTCAGAATTACGAGAAAGAGGGGGTCCATACGATCAGGATACCTCGATTACGATGCGCTCGATAATATGCGCAATCTCTTCGCAGCGGTCCGTGGCCTTTTCCAGGCGCTCGAAGATCTCTTTCCACTTGATGACGAGAATCGCGTTTGTCTCTTCCCGAAACAGACGCGTGAGCGCTTCCCTGAGGATCAGATCGCCTTCATTCTCCAAGTGGTAAATCGAAATCAGCTCATCCTTGATCGTCTTGGTTTCTTTAATCGTCCGTAGGCCGCGTACGGCAATCTCCATCGATCGGACCGCTTTGAGCAGCACTTCGGCGGACTTGCGGGCCTCCTCGCGTATTTCCACCAACTCATAGAGCGCCATTCGTGAGGCCGTGGCATCTACGGAGTCGACGACGTCGTCCATCCGCTTGATCAGCGCATGGATATCGACACGGTCGATGGGCGTAACAAATGTCTTGTTCAGATCGTCGATACACCGGTGGGCCACGTCGTCCGCCTGGTGTTCGATGTCTTTGATCTTTGCCGCGTGCCGGTCCAGTCCGTCCTTGTGACCTTCTGTGAGTTCCAGGAAGGCCTGGCAGGCCTTCACCGACAACGCCGCAAGCTGCTCAAAGTAGTCAAAAAAACACACTTCCTTCGGCAAAAACGCTCGAAACATGAGTCTACCCTTCCCCCATGCCTGGGACTTCGTCCAGACAGGCACGGACAACCCCAACGCGAAAAGCGAACATGGGTTTTCGCTCGATGTACATGAGGCGCGCGTCTACTCCAAACCGCAACCCTACTGAAGCCGCCACAACGGGTCCGCAACCATCGTTGGGACGGCGCGCAACGCGATCCTAACCGGACGCACACTTCTGCTTAATACGTCCATGCCAAGATTTGTCACGAAACGAAAAACTCGTGAGGCGTTGCGGGCAGTATGATACTAAATCCGGGTGTCTCAAGCGAAATATCTGTTGGAGGCTTCGCTCCCTTCGTGTCTAAGAGACCAGGAAAGCGGCCTTTGCTGGAGAAAAGCACGGCGAAAGACAACTCCCTGATGGTCCCATTCACGCTTGAGACTCTAGCGCAGACCGTGGTCAGCCTGCGCTGGAGCGCCGAAAACAGACTTGCCGAATCGGACGAAAGCCCTTTGTGTCGGCCCACGGCAAACAGGCTCACGCCGGCGAGTGACTGAGCATCGGCTCTTTGACCGCCGGGGGAGGAGCATTCTGAATACCAGGCCGGGACTCCCCGGGCGGTTCAACCCATCTCCGGCTCGATACTGTTATCGCTGCAATCGTGATAGGCAAGTGGCGCGTCGGTCTGCTTCTCAAACAGGAAGTAGACACCTCGTTTGTGGTACAAGAGTATCTCATAAGCAGCGCAGGGCAAGTCTTCCGGTTGTGTTCACGGGAATCCTTGTCCCCATACGTCTTGGGAAATACTCATGCAGCACCCAGAGAACGCGTCGAAACCAAACGCCGTCTCCGCTGACCCCGCCAATCCTTATAACATCGACTTCGAAAAAGAGCGGCGAAGCAAGCGTATGTTCGTCATCTTGATTGCGACGGGCTTCGTTTTGGCGGCGATTCTTCTTATCCTGGGCTTTGTACTCGACCACGTAGCCAATCCGCCCGTCCCGGCGTCCACGCCCGTCATCCAACAGCCCGCTCCCCAGAGCCTGCATCCACCCGTGGAATCCGGGCAGACTTCAGCGAGCGAG
>JAIBAQ010000255.1 GCA_019695095.1 Candidatus Hydrogenedentota bacterium | reverse complement strand
GATCGGATCGCCATCGGCACTACGCGTAACGGCCCCAAACCGTAACCACGAAAGCGAACGACTTGAGCGGGTTCTGCGCGGTCGAATTCTTCCATGCCGGGAAAATGGGGCGCGACGACAGTCACCTTCCAGCCCGCGGCCGCCAATTCGCGGGTCACGTTCAGCGCCACGGTGCTGATTCCTCCCTCGATTGGCGGGTAATCGGCCGTGAGAATCACGGCGGAGCGGCTGCTTGACTCAGCCATTCAGGCCGCGGCCTTCTTTCAGGTCGAACAAAGCGAGGCGAACACGGTCGATGCGCACAGCAACGGGCATGTCTTCTTCAAGCCGCAGCACGGGGCACGGTGCGCGCTGAATCCACTGCTCGTGGCTCGCGCGATCCCAGCCGGGGTGCGAACCGTTGTCGTATTGGGATGCCCAATGCAGAAACGCTTGCGACTGTTCGTGCAGATCGCCGCCGGACGCAACGCGCTCGCTGCCAAGCTGCAGCAGTTCACGGCGTTCCAGCCGCGCAATGCGCAGATCGGGGGGAAGCCAGAGAAATACGGCAAGGTCGATAAGGGACTCGATATCACCCAGCCAAGCCACCGACGCCGTCGAGATGATCCAGGCGGGAAACTCGCGGATGTCGTCGGATACCAGCTTGTGGACTTCATCCATGCTGCGCCGTTCTTGATAGGGCGGGTCGGAGGGTAACCACATGTACTCATCGAGGTCCACATGCGGGCAATCGAGCATTTCGTCGGACAGTACTTCGGCGAGGGTCGTGGCGCCGGTGCCCGCGGCCCCGAAAATCAAGATGTGGAAAGTGCCCTCGTCGCGTTTTGCGTTCATGTTTTGGTTATCACGTAGTCGCCGATCGTCAACGCGTCCATGCCGGTGCTGTAGAAACAGCGTACGGCGTCCGACGGTGTATGTACAATAGGCTCGCCCATCACGTTGAACGACGTGTTCAACACCATGGGGACCCCCCGCCGTTTTTCAAAAGCGCTGATCAGGGCGTGGTACTTCGGAGAGACCTCCGCCGAGACGGTCTGCACGCGGGCAGTCCCGTCGATATGGGTAATAGCGGGAACGGCGGCGCGCATTTCAGGCTTGACGCGGTGCACGAAAAGCATAAACGGTGAATCCGTGCAACCCTCAAAGTAGTCGCCGGCGCGTTCCGCGAGACAACTGGGCGCGAAGGGACGAAATTCCTCGCGGTGTTTCACGTACTTGTTGAGCAGGTCCTTCATATCGGGCCGTGTGGGATCGGCAAGGATGCTGCGGGCGCCGAGCGCGCGCGGTCCGAACTCCATTCGCCCCTGAAACCAACCGACGATCTTGCCTTCAGCCAATAGTTCGGCGGTCCGCTCCAGGACGTTCGCTGGGCGCTCATAGGTGATCTTCGCGCGGTCCAGAAAGACGCGGATGTCGTCGTTCGAGAATTCGGGGCCGAGACACGCGTCGCGCATCACAAACGAACGCCCGTTCCCGGAGAACGCGTGCCACAACTGAAACGCGCCGCCGATCCCGATGCCATCGTCTCCGGCCGCGGGCTGCACAAAAATCTCGTCGAACGGCGATTCGCGCAACAGGCGTCCGTTCATCGAGCAATTCAACGCCACGCCACCCGCCATGCAAAGCCGTTTCATACCGGTCTGTTCGTGCAAATGCTTCGCGATGTGCAACCCCGTTTCCTCCAGCGCGCGCTGCGCCGACGCCGCGAGGTTCTGGTGGCGTGTCTCGATGGGTTCGCCCTTGGCGCGCGGAGGCCCGAATCGATCGAGGAACTTCTTGGAGAAATAGCCGCATCGCGATCCCGGCAGGTAGTGGCATTGAAACCACGACAAGTCGAGCGCATACCGTCCGCCCGGCAACAATCGAATGATACGGCGAAAGTCGTCGATGTACTCGGGTTCACCGTACGATGCGAGGCCCATCACCTTGTATTCGTCGCTTGCGCGCAGGAAACCCAGGTAGTCGGTGATGGCCGTATAGAAGACGCCCAGCGAGTTCGGGTAGTTTTCGTGAAATAGCGGCTCGATGCGCGTACCGCGTCCCACGCCCGCCCACGTGGCCGCCCACTCGCCCACATAATCGATAGACAACAGCGCCGCCTCGTCGAAGGGGCTGACGAGAAAGGCGGACGCCGCGTGCGCGGGATGGTGGTTCATGAAGTGCAGCTTGGTGCGCGGCCCCAACAGGGCGCGCATCCCCGAAACGTACTGCGCGTTGTGCCCGAGCTCGTACGCGATGAATCCCGCGCTGTAGTACGGGCTGCGAATCATTTGCGTGAGCCGGTACGGGATTCGTTTGCCGATGCGGAATCCGGGGCGCATGTAGCAGCAGACGTGATCGATATCGCCGGGCTTCAATCCGGCATGGTCGAGGCAGAACTGCGCTGCGCGATGCGGCACGCCGCCTTGGTGCTTGATGCGCGTCAGCCGTTCTTCCGCTACGGCGGCCACGAGCTTGCCGTCGCATACCAGCGCGGCCGCCGAGTCATGCGAATATCCACCAATTCCCAGAATGTTCATCGAGGCTTCCTGTGCAACACCACGCCGTAGTATACCGGTTTTGGCGTCATTTGCGCGGATTGGCGCCGCTCACCGGACGTTGGCCGTGCATGCAGCATAGTCATACACCAACAGTTGCCGGGCGCGATCGAGGTCCAGCGCGCGCGTCCACGCGATGTTCTTCAGCGGATCGCCCAGCGACGGGAACGCCTCGGTTTCCAGGAAGATGCGTCCAAAGTCGTGCCTGAACACTTTCACCGGCTCCGAACCGGCAGGCAGCGCCACCGGCTCGTCGGGATACCGCGAGAAGTACAGGCCGGACCAATCGTTCAGGAAGTATTTCGGCACGGGTTCCTGCCGCGCCAGATAGGTGTACACGTTTCCGCCGCTCATTGACTCCTGAATCAAATACGCGTCCAGGACGGCGTACCACTCGGCGCACGCGCGAGGGTCGTCGGAGGCGCGAACGAAGGCGAGGGCTTCCGGCATGGCGGAACGCGTCCGGAGCACCTCCGGAAGCTGCATGGATGATGAAACGAAGCCCACCGCCAAAAGGCACGCGACGAGTACTCGGAGTGCGCGCGCATGCCGGGTGGGGTTAGACCACAGCGCATCCACGGCAAGCCCCAGGAGTCCGGCGAAAAAAGGAAGCGCATAGAGAAACATGCGCGCGCCTTGCGTGGTTTTCACCGAAAAGAAAAGCCACGGCACCAGGAACGCAATGCCGAGGTAGAGTAGTGCTGTGAGGGTCTTCTTGGCGGACGAGCAACGTGAAAGCGTTGCACCCAAGAGAAGCAGCGCGGACCATGCGATAGCAGCGGGCCATCCCTCGAACAGGCAGAAGAAATACGGGAACAGCACAACGCCGCTCGCATGAAACGGCACGCTGGATTGTCCGGTGAACCGCGGCCACAGCAACTCGAAGAAGGTGCCGTGCGGATAGAGCATGCCTTGCGACCGAAACAGGAGAATTCCCGGATACGACAGGCATTCGGCGGCAATCAGGACAGCCGCGAAACCGCCCGCGATGCAACAGCCGCCTAGCGCGAATCGAGTCAGCTTCTCGCGCATGCGGCCGTCCCGCGCGGTTGTCGCCAGGTGCAAGACGGCCAAGAGCGGCAGCGCGCCAGCGACTTGGTAATGGAGCCAGAACGTTACCCCTGCGCACACGCCCGAGAATAGGAGCAGGCCGTATCGATCTCGGTTCTCTTTCTCGCGCGCGACCGTCCAACCCAGGTGTGCAAGCACGGCCAGGATGAGCAACAGCGCCGACAGGCATTGAGGATAGGCGTTGCGGGAGAAATACACGTGGTAGGGCGAGATGGCGAGCGCAGCCGCGGCCACGAGTGCCGCGCGAGCGCCCGCCAGGGC
Organism: Candidatus Hydrogenedentota bacterium; assembly: GCA_019695095.1. Classification (NCBI taxonomy): domain Bacteria; kingdom Pseudomonadati; phylum Candidatus Hydrogenedentota; species Candidatus Hydrogenedentota bacterium. The sequence continues at coordinate 3,040 of JAIBAQ010000255.1, read as the reverse complement.
GCGGACGAGCGCAAAGAGCAGCGCGATCATTACGACTCCGGAGGCCGCCTCGATGTAGTTACACGCATCGACCGAATATCCTGCGACGGCCATGTACAGCGCGGTGACATAGTCAAAGCCCAGCTTGGGCGAAAAGGGCGGAAGCTTTCCCAGAATGTCGTGTTCGCGGCGTAGAAACTCCGGGAGACTGAAAGTTTCCTTGCCTCGGATTTCGTTTACCTTGCCTTCCACAAGGCCGCGATAGAACTCGATTTCATTCAGCTTGCTGAGACCATCGAGCAAGTATCGTCCTTCGTCCATCCCCTGGATGCCTTGCTTGTCCAGCGAAAAGAAGCGCAGGCATGTTGCCCCAAGCAAGATGATGGACAGAGCTATCCACGCCCTCTTGTTCATGGCATCCGCTTTTCCCACGTGCGGATGTCGTAGACGAGCACTTGTCGCGAACGTGTCAGGTCAAGGCCTCTCACCCAACGGATGTTGTCGAGGGGATTGCCTTCGGGCGGAAACGCTCCCGCTTCCAACAGGATGCGTCCGAAACGATGCTCGAATCGTTTCACGGGGTGCGCGCCCTCTGGCACGAAGACCGAGGTGTCCGGATATTGCTTGTCCCACAACTCGGTGCGGTCGGTGACGAAGTACGGAGGCGGTTCGGTGCCGTAGGTGATGTAGGTGGTGTAGCTGCCGCCAGGCAGTCCGTATTGGCGCAGATAACTCAGGAGTACGAGGCCGTAGGGCGCGGAAGCGCCTCGCTCGGGCGTCGACGCGAGCCATCGCATGACATCGGGAAACGCGGAGCGCATTCGCAGTAACTCGACATTGTGGACCAATGACGATATGCCCGCTGCGGCAAGCAGAAGCGCCACCGCGGCTCGCGCAAAGGCACGCCGGGGACCGGCATACGACCATGTCGCATCCGCGCACACGGCCAGTGCCGCAAACAGGGGCGGAAGACAGTTCACGAAGACGCGACTGGACTGTGGGGTCTTCGAGGAGAAGATGAGAAACGGAATCAAGAACCAGCAACCCAGATAGATGATTGTACGCGCGCGAGTCCGACGCGAGACCGTTGTCTTTCGCAAGGTTATCAGCGCCAGTATCGGCAACGCGACACACAACACCAGCGCGGGCATTCCTTCTAGCACGGAGATAAAAAAGGGAAGGAGCACGAACCCACTCCAGTAGAACGCGTGCCCGAGATGCGAAGTAAGTTTCGGCGTTACGAGTTCCAGGAACGTGCCGTGGGGATACTGCAAGCCTTGCGACCGGAATAGAAGAATCAACGGGTACGAAGCGGCCTCCATGCACGCAATCGGCATGGCGAATCCCAGCAGTACGCAGAGGCCGCCGCCTATCAGCCAGCGTAACGACGCCTTTGTTCTCGATTCGGTACAGCCGATCTCTGCAGCCGTGCCACCGCCAAACCTTACACACGTGAACACGTGCACGAGCGCAAGCACCGGCAGCAGCACGGCGATTTGAAAGTTGATGATGAAGCATAGACCTGCAAACGCGCCGCACGCCACGAGCCACAAGCGCTGGCTTCGGATGGAGCCGCCGTCGTCGCGGCACCGCACGGCGCGCAGGTGGCAATACAAGGCCGCCATAAAGAGAAACGCGATGATGGCCGTACCGTACACGCGTCGCGAGTAGAACACGTGATACGCCGAGAATGTCGTGATGCCTGCCGCAATCAACCCCGCGCGCTGGGAGTACAAACGCTTCACGAACGCGTAGATCAACCACACCGAACCGATTCCCGCCACGGCATCGATCAGGATGCCCGACCAGACAACCGGCCCGGTGAACAGCATGATGAAGGCGATCAGGTAATAATAAAGGTGCTTTCCTGCAAAGACGGTTTCCGATGCGAGCGCATCGCGCAGTTTGGGCAGTTCTTTGGCCATGAGCAGTTCGGGGCCGCCACGCATCTCGTCCCACTTCCGCTGAGCCAATTCCGCGCACAAGTGCCATTCGTTCCATTTTGCGTGGGCGTCGACGAGATAGAGACCTTCGTCGAGGTCGTAGATGCCAACCTCTGTAATCGCGTACAAGCGAAGAAACGCCGCGGCCGCCGTGAACAGAGTAAGCCACAGAAAGACCGTGCGTCGTTTCATTTCCATGCCGTCTTGCTCATCAAATGTGCAATCGCTTCAATTCCGCGGTCAGATAGGTAAACGCCGTGTCCACATCGTCCACGACACGGAACAGTTCGAGGTCCTTCCGGTCGATCATGCCCCACTTCACGAGCGCGTCAAAATTGACGATCTCATTCCAGTAGGCGCTCCCGTACAGAACCACAGGCATTGGCTTTGCTGTCTTGCGGGTCTGAATCAGCGTCAAGATCTCAAACATTTCGTCCATCGTGCCGAACCCGCCCGGAAAGACGACCAAGGCCTTGGCCAAGTACGCGAACCAGAATTTGCGCACGAAGAAATAGTGAAACTCAAAGGCCAATTCCTGCGACTGATACGGGTTTGGCATCTGCTCGAATGGCAGGCTGATGTTCAATCCGATCGTCGGCCCGCCCGCGCGCGACGCCCCTCGGTTGGCCGCTTCCATAATGCCGGGACCCCCGCCCGAGCACACGACAAAGCGCCGTTTGCCGCCGCCCAATCTGCGCGACCATCGTGTCATGCGCTCCGCGAGGTCCGCGGCATCTTCGTAGTACCGCGCCATCTCCACGGCGCGTTCGGCACACAGAACCGCATCGCGCTGTGCCTGCGACGGGCGCTTCGCTGCCGAGCATGCAGCGCGAACGCTCTCCAATTCGCGGAGGGCTTCGTCGCGCGGGGAAATGCGCGCGGATCCGAAGAACACGACCGTATCGTGAATCCGGTTGCGCCGGAACCGGGTGCCCGGTTCGATAAACTCGCACAACACGCGAATAGTGCGCGCGTCGGGACTGTTCAGAAAAGCAAGATTCTTATAGGCCTTCTCCGGCCATTTTCCTTCGTGATTCTTGGTGCTCTTCATGCGATTGCCAATCTCCTACTTCCATAAGCGAAACGACTGTCCGTCCCAATCATGACTATCCCGCAAT
>JAIBAQ010000254.1 GCA_019695095.1 Candidatus Hydrogenedentota bacterium | reverse complement strand
CGGAAACAGGTTACGCGGATCGCCTGTATGGCGACATCGACACCACGGCAAACACGATCACGGTGGAGATCAATGGCGCTGGTGTGGGAGGAGCTGGTGGCAAGATCGTTGGCGACGCACGATCCGTAGGCAACTACGTCTTTGTCGTGGGCTTAGCCGATCCTTTCCTGGTTCCTCTGAACACGTGGACGATACTCGCCGCGATGCTGCTTCTGGGTGTAGCAACGTTTGTGAGGGTGCATGTTCGGAAGGAGAACTTAAGAATCAAGACATTCAACTGGAATTGAGACCAAGAGCGAGTCGAGGTAGATGGACCAATCGTGTGCTTGAATTGCCTCCGAGGCATCGCTTAGTTTAGCCCGACGCACGCGAATTGCGGCGACGCCGGTACTATGCCGGAGGCCGTTCGCCAGCGGGGAAGGGGGGCACTCGTGCGATTGGGCATGCTCGACGCCGTCATTATGGTGGCGTATTTGGTGGCGACGGCCATCATTGGTTTCATTGCAGGCAGGCGCGAGAAGACCGACGCTCGCGAGTACTTCCTGGCGGGATCGCGGTTGCCCTGGTATACGGTTGGCATGTCGATGGTTGCCGCGAGCATCAGCACGGAACAGTTCATCGGCGAAGTCGGATTTGCCTACACCTACGGTCTCGCGGTAGCGAACTGGGAATGGCTCATCTTTCCTGCTCTGACGATTCTGATCTGGATATTCACCCCCTTCTTCGTGCGCTGCCACGTCACCACCATGCCGGAATTCCTTGAACGCCGTTACGGACCGGAATCGCGCACGATCTTCGCTTTCCTGACCATCGTCAGCTATACCGCCGTCAATCTGGCGATGGTCCTCTATTCGGGGGGGCTGCTTCTGAACTCCTTGTTCGGATTGAACATTTGGGTCTGCATCGTTCTCCTGGCAGTGGTAACGGGGGCATACACCGTTTACGGCGGGCTGTCTTCCGTCGCATGGACCGACGCGTTTCAGTGCGTCCTGCTGTTGTTGGGAGGGCTGCTCGTGTTCGGCCTCGGTCTCTACCACGTGGAAGGCGGGTGGGACGCGATCGTTGGAACCGGCGACCGCGCTCACTTGATACTGCCCGCCGATCATCCGGACCTTCCCTGGCCGGCCATGCTCGCGCTGGCCTTGGTCACCAACACGTGGTATTACTGCACCAATCAGTACATCAACCAGCGATGCCTTGGCGCGAAAGACGAATGGCATGCCAAGATGGGCATGGTGCTTTGCGGGTTCCTGGGCATTCTTCTGGCCTTTGCCGTATCGTTCCCGGGATTGATTGCGTATGCGATGAACCCCAACCTGAGCAATCCCAACACGGCTTACCCTTATCTTGTGACCAATCTCTTGCCGCCCGCCCTACAGGGTCTCGTACTGGCCGGTTTGGTTGCGGCGATCATGTCGACGATATCCAGTCTCGTGAATTCCGCCGCAACGGTCTACACCATAGACATCTATCAACGGTTCCTGGCGCCGGAGGCCCCGGAAGTACGCCTGGTAGTGGTGGGCCGCTGGTCCGGCACGATTATTCTGCTGATTGGATTGGTCTGCGCGCCGATCGTGGGCCAATGGGAACACATCTTCCGGTATTGCCAAGACGTGTGGGTGCTGATGGCAGGGCCCACCGTGGCGGTGTTTGTGCTCGGCGTGTTGTGGAAAGGCGCGACGCGTACGGCAGCGACAATCACGATGCTGCTCTCGTTTCCGCTGGTGACGATTCCGTACGTCCAGAAGTTCCATCCCATTCTGACGGGGACTTTTGCCAACGCATTTGTGTTGGGCGGCTTCGTCTGCATTCTCTGCTTCGTCGTCATGGTAGTAGTGAGTCTGGCCACGCGCGAAACGCCAAAGAAGGAGGCGCTGGAACTGCACTGGACGCCCGCCATGTTGGCGTTGCCCGGAGAAGTCGCCGCCAAGTACGGCGCGTGGTACAAACGCGTGGGGTTCTGGTGGCTGGCGTTGGGTTTACTGTATGCGGTGATATACGTCACGTTCTGGTGACGCAAGGAGACGCACCATGGAATTCGGATTGTGTATCGAAATGGCGCTTACCGGACTGCCTTTCGAGAAGCGTATCGAGAAGGCCGCCGAAATCGGATTCAAGAATGTCGAGATGTGGTTTGTCGACATGAGTTACTCCGGGTCCCCGGGCGAGTTGGCGCGTCTTGCGGAACGCCATGGCGTGCGTATCACCAACACGGTCATTGGCGCGCCGGACGGGAGCATTGGCGGCGGGTTGACCGATCCCCTGAAACGCGATGAATGGATCGAACGCACAAAGCAGACGCTGGCGTTCAACAAGGAAGCGCACATTCCCGCGAGCATCGTGTGCACCGGGAATGTAATTCCGGACCTTGACGACGAGATCATGTACGAGTCCGTTATTGAGGGACTCAAAGCCACGGTCGATCTTGCGGAGAAGGCGGGGATCACGCTGTTGCTGGAACCGCTAAACGATCGCCACGATCATCCGAACTACTGGCTCACGTCGAGCGACCTCGGCGCGGCGATTTGCCGGGCGATCGGTTCGCCTCGCTTGAGGCTCTTGTTCGACTGCTACCACATGCAGATCATGGATGGCGATCTCGTCGATCACATCAAAGGCAACATCGACGTGATCGGACATTTCCACTCGGCGGGCGTGCCCGGGCGCAATGAGGTGTTCATCGGAGAGATACGTTATCCCTACGTCATCAAACAGATCGAAGAGGCCGGATACAAAGGCATATTCGGCCTCGAATTTGCTCCGAGCATGGACGACGAACAATCGTTGCGGCAGACCCTCGCGCACCTCAAGGGGCAGTAATCATGCGAATGCCACGTCTCGAAGTACTCTCCGACGAGGAGATACGCGACATCCACAAGGCCTCCGTCGAACTTCTCTCGGAATGCGGCGTACAACTGCTGAGTCCGGCGATGTTGGACTTTGTGAAATCGCGTGGACTGGAAATCGATGCGGAGAAGCGGTGCGTACGGATGACGCGCGCGTGTATCGAAGACGCGTTGGCGACCGTGCCGCATTCGTTCGAGGTGTACGATCGCGACGGGGCGTATGCGTTCACGCTGGGCGGTAGTGAGCCCCGCATTGCCGCAGGGCACAATGCGGTGTTCTGGGTGGATTCCGAATCCGGAAAGACGCGTCCCTCGACCGTGGCCGACGTTGAGATGTTTGCGCGCATCTGCGAAGCGCTTCCGCACATCGACATGATCGGCATTCCCGTCATGCCGCAAGATGTCGCCATTCCCGAGACGACCCTGTTGTACGGCGTGAAGGCGTGCGTTGAAAACAGCAAGAAGCCGATCTTCTTCAGCACCGACAATTGCCGTATCAACAAGACAGTCATTGAAATGCTTACGGCCATCTACCCCGGCGACATGCGCAAGCAACCCTATGGCATCTCGCAACTCTCGCCGACGAGTCCCTTGTTCTGGGAAGGCAGCGTGCTCGAAGCTTTGCGCGATACCGTGGAGGCGGGCGTGCCGTTGGCGATACTCCCGGAGCCTATTGCGGGAATCTCCGCGCCGTACACGCTGGCGGGACTGCTAACCATGAACAACGCGGAATGCCTGTCGGGAATCGTGCTGACGCAACTGATCCGTCCCGGCGCGCGCGTGCTCTACGCAAACTCGTGGACCACCTCCGACATGCGCTCCGGCGCGGCGCTGGTCGGTTCGTGCGAGACGACCATTTGCCGCATCGCGGGCGCGCAGCTCGGGAAGTTCTACGGCGTGCCGACGCATACGACCGCGCCCAACTCCGACAACCACGCCCACGACGAACAAAACGCGTGGGAAAAGACGCTCAGTACGTTTTGCGCGGTTGGCGCGGGCAACGACCTTATTGTGAACTGCGGCATGTTCGCTACGGGGCTGACCTGCTCGCACGAGCAACTCGTCATGGACGAAGAGATTTCCGCGATGTCGCGCCGGATCGCCGCGGGCGTCCGCGTAAACAAAGACACCATCGCCAAAGACCTCATCGTGCAGTACGGTCCGCACGCCGCCGAATACCTGTCCTCCGAACACACGCTCGAGTGGCTGCACTCCGACGAGTACTTCATGCCACGCGTCGCCGTGCGCGGCCCGCGTTCCGTATGGGAAGCCCAGGGCGCACCGGATACGTACGCATTAGCGAAGAAGGCGGCGGGAGAGCTGGGGGCGACAGAGAGTGGAGTGCTGGACGACACGCGGCGGAAAGCGCTGGAAAGTATGTGTAACCACAGACTTGACGACGTCTAGTTCGTTATTTCCTGTGTTCCAAGCGATCTCAAGTTCGCAGAGTAGTGAGTTCTGCATCCTTCGATGGAGTGATTCCGGTGTGCGCATCAGTGTCTGCCCCCCAGCAAGACGTGCTCGGCATGAAAGTGCTGAAGTGATCCTGGAGGTGTGATGCAGCTTAGGCTACACTGAACATCAGAGAAGCTTTCGCGATCACGAACGACACTCTGGCATTCGTGTCTGAATGGTCGGGCTGGGCGGCAATCGTCAGACGAGAGCTCCTTGGCTCCATATCGGTAGTATGATGCGCCCTCGCAAACAGCACGAAGGCGCCCAATAGTCAATATGAACGAGGAATTGTCCAGCATGGATGCGTATGAAAAGGTCGAGCAGATGATTGCACAAAAATACGGCAAGAATACTACCACAAGGAAGGCCGTAGGCGATTTCATGCTAACAGCTAACCACGCCGTTAACGTCAAGAGTAATAACGTGGACAGGCAGAACTACGCGCCAAACATGATATCGATAAAAAAGATGCATAAGTGGGTATTTGAAGACCGGAATGAGCTTAGTTTTATATTTGTCGATTATAGGGAGGAAGCTGGCGAGCCGAAGATACTGAAAGAGACCGAGCCTATTCCTATTGAGCACATTAGCTGGGAATGTCTCTCAATAGAAGCTCAGGGATACGGTGTCGTTCAAAAGGTCGGCGAGCTGAAGCTAGACGATGCCCAGACCAAGCGCGACTTTTACAGAGGTTTCTTGAAAGCATACGATAGGTACAGAGAGAAAGAGCAGAAGAAGCACCAGGACTTTTCCCGGCGGTTCATTAAGGACCTTGATAGTATTGACTGGTGACAACATGGGAGCCCGGCTTTGATCTCTAAGAAGGAATTCGGAGACTTTCAGACTCCTCTGTCGCTGGCACGACGTGTGGTTGCTATGTTGAGCAAAGGTGAAGGCCATGTGTGCACTGTAATCGAGCCAACATGCGGACTGGGCGCCTTTCTACGTGCAAGCGCCGAGATTTTTGGCGAGCTGCCAAAGTACTGGGGGTTTGATGTCAATCCAGCTTATGTACGGGAAGCAAGCGCTGCGCTCGCGCAGATTGGACTGCCTTCAGTCACTATTCAGCAGCGCGATTTCTACACCATAGATTGGCACGAGTTCTTCCGCGAGCAACCTTCCCCTCTTCTCGTTGTGGGTAATCCGCCTTGGATCACCAATGCGGAAATGGGCGTAATTAGAGGAAATAATCTCCCCGCGAAATCAAACTTTCAGGGACATGGTGGCTTTGCTGCCAAGACGGGAAAGGCCAACTTCGACATTTCCGAATGGATGCTAATAAGACTGCTGGAGGCGCTCCAGGGAACGCGGGCAGAACTTGCTATGCTCTGCAAGACCTCAACAGCTCGCAAAGTCCTACGGCACGCATGGACTAAAGGTCTTGGTGTTGGGTCGGCTTCACTTCACCAAATCGATGCTGCCGCAGAGTTTGGTGTTTCTGTAGACGCATGTTTGCTGCACGCACGAACAGGGAGCGTGGGGAGCGATACCACGGCCACTGTTTACCGCGATCTCTCGTTCGAGACGCCTATGCAGACATTCGGCTTATGTGCCGGAGATTTGGTGTCCGACATAGATGTCTATTGTTCCCTAAGAGATCTTGACGGTTTGGAATACCGAAAGTGGCGCTCGGGAGTGAAACATGATGCCGCAAAGGTCATGGAGTTTACTCGAGTCAACAATTCGTTCATCAACGGACTGGGAGAGTGTTGTGACTTAGAGGATTGCTACATGTTTCCCCTGCTCAAGTCCTCTGATTTGGCGAACAACAGGCTGAAACCCACACGCTTCGTCTTGCTGACCCAGCGTCGAGTTGCCGACCCTACTGACGAGATAGAGAAGAGAGCCCCCAAGACTTGGCAGTACCTTAATGATCACGCAGAATTCATGGACCGCAGAGGCAGTTCCATATACGCGAATCGCCCTCGCTTCTCTGTATTTGGCGTGGGTGAATACTCCTTTTCACCCGCAAAAGTCGCAATTTCCGGGCTCTACAAGAATTTCAAGTTTCGGGCTATAGGGTCCGCTGCAGGTAAACCAGTCATGGTTGACGACACTTGTTACTTCGTCCCCTGTGAATCCAAGGCTGAGGCCGATTACTTTGCTAATCTCCTGAACCGTGATACTGCCCAGCGATTTATATCATCTCTTGTATTCAGGGACGCGAAAAGGCCTATTACTATCGAAATCCTTAAGCGTATCGATCTTAAGAAATTAGCCGTACATGCAGGACAAGAGGAGAAAGCCATCGAATACTTGTCTTCTTCGTGTCTTGAGTCTGATCGTCAAGGAGTATTAGTTTTTGAAGAGCGAGTAAAATATAGAACAAGGAGACTCCCTGTGCCGTTGAGCGCGCGCGGACGTGCATCTCGGACCCGGTAAAATGTTGCCTCTGGAGGATTGAGGCGTAAGTCATACAACTGCAACGAATTCGATGTCCTCAACAGGAAGTTCCGAGAAATCAACTACTTCTCCATTGTCTACTTCGACAGATTCCATCCCTCCCGCCAAGCTGCTACAATCGTGCCTCACTCATCAGCGAGGTTGTATGCACGCATTGGTCCTGGGCGCCGGCGGTCAGTTGGCCCGCGATTTGGAGGCGGTATTCCAGCGGGAAGGCGGCGTCAGCAGTTACAGCGAGAC
>JAIBAQ010000253.1 GCA_019695095.1 Candidatus Hydrogenedentota bacterium | reverse complement strand
CCTGCCCCATCGCCGTGGACCAGAAAATCGGCTTCAACGAGACATCCCTCTACGAAACGGCCCAGGGCGATCTGGTCGCCTTCGTGCGCACGGAGAAGTACGATGACCAGACCGTCATCGCCCGCTCCACCGACAAAGGCAAGAGCTTCCGCTGGGAAGGCGCCGGTTTCCAGGGCCATCCTCATCACGCCGTACGGCTGCCGGACGGCCGCGTCTGGCTGGTCTACGGCTATCGCCACAAGCCCTACGGCATTCGAGCACGCATCCTGAACCCCGACTGCACGCAGGCGGACAAATCCCCGGAAATCGTATTGCGCGACGACGGCGGCAGCTCAGACCTAGGCTACCCCTGGGCCGTAGTCCTGCCCGGCGGCCAAGTCCTGACGGTCTACTACTTCAACCAGGAAAACGGAACCCGCGAAATCGCCGGCACTGTCTGCGGGTAGGCTCGGGCCGGGTCAGTCATCGGACGGAGTCGGCTCACCAACTGCGTGCCCGCTCAGTTCCGCTTCCAACTCCTCGATCGACGGCAGACTGCCCTGAAGGTCTTCCGGTAGAGTCTCCAGCAGCCGGAACTCGGCGATGCCCATCGGCTTGGCCGTGTCGCGCAATGCGTACTCGACGATAATCCTTTCCCTGGACCGGCAGAGGATCAACCCAATGCTCGACTGGTCGCCCGGATGCTTCAGCAAGTCGTCGACGGCCGAAAGGTAGAAGTTCATCTTGCCGACATTATGCGAAGCTTCGCATAATGCCGGTTATGGAAAGCAGGACGTTATGACAAGTGCGTCATAGACGTCGTTGATGTAGAAGGGCTCGGGGTTGATTTCCTTCACATAACCTCCAGACTGAAGTTGGCCAACCATGGCCAACTTCAGTCTGGAGCAAATCATCGTGAGTGAAGAAGCAAGAACAATCGCCGATCTGGTAAGTGCTACTTCGGAGGAAATGAAGCGGCTCGACTACAAAGCGACCGTGTTGAAGCAGTATCACATCGTCTGGAACAGGTTGTGCAAGCAGGCAGGTGCCCGGCCGGCGGGGGACTTCGACATGGATTTCGGGATGAAATTCCTTGGCGAGGCAATGCGTACCCATCCGAAGCATCTGAACGAGAACAGCAAGCATAGATGGATGAAGGCCATTTACATGCTCGCCGATTTCAAACGTACCGGCATAATTTCTCTGCGGCGGGTGAAACGCGGGTTCGTCTTTTCTGGGCCGACCAAATCCGCGTTCCAGCAGTTCGCGGCGCATCAATCGGCCATTGGACTGTCCCAACGGTACATACGCGACACATGCCTATATCTGGAGCGTTTCTCGAAGTACTTGGAGCAGCAATGCCTGGAGAGCATTGCAGGGCTTGACGCCCAGCATGTGCAAGGGTTCATCAACGCCTTGGCCATATACGAATTGCCCACGATCTACCATACGATCTGCGTGTTGCGGCGCGCTTTGCGCTACCTGTATGGCCAAGGGGTAACCACGACCGACCTAAGCGCGGTCGTTCCCAAGCTCCGCTACTGCAAGAAAGCAAAAATCCCTTCCGCTTACGCGAAAGACGAGATCGAGCGTTTGGTCAACAGCATCGACAGAGAGAATCCGAGAGGCAAAAGAGACTACGCACTGATCCTGCTTGCCGCCCGGCTTGGCCTTCGGGCGTCCGATATTGCAAACCTGACATTCGCCGACTTCAAGTGGGATCGGAACCTCATTGAGGTGGCGCAGCAAAAAACCGGAGAACCCGTGACGCTGCCGTTGCTCAACGATGTCGGGGAAGCCGTCATTGACTACATCCGTTATGCGAGGCCGAAATCAGACGAGCGGTTTCTGTTCCTAAAGCTCAACGCTCCGAATGACGTGATGTCCGCCAACTCGATCCATCACACCGTCTATGCACGGCTGAAAGAGGCGGGAATCCACATTCCGCCAGGTAAGAAACACGGCCCCCACGCGCTAAGGCACAGCCTGGCAAGCGCCCTGCTTGAAAACAACGTACCCATGCCAATCATTTCAGAAGCTCTGGGACATACCGACACAGAATCGACATCCGTATACCTGAAGATCGACATCACCAGATTGCGCGAGTGCGCGCTTGAAGTCGCCGCCCTATGCTGTGGTCACGAAAATCGGTTAGGAGGCGCGCGCTCATGAAGAATGACGAAACTGCCGGCTACTACGAAAGCCCATGCGCGGAGCACATGGCCAACTTCATACGCTACAAGCGTGCGCAAGGTCTTAAATACGACACAGTACCGCGCTCCCTGCGGAGTTTTTCGAGGTTCTTGTCCGCTAGGGGAGGGGATGACGCAGGCATTGGCAAAGAGCTGATTGAGGAATGGTGTTCAGTTAGGCCAAACGAGAACCGGCTGACGCAAAGACGTCGCATTCTTGAGACGGCCCAATTCCTGAAGTACTTGTCAGAGAGAGGCGTGGATGTCCATTTGCCTCGTCCAACGCGGAAATCGCGAGCAAGTGGAGCGTTCGCCCCGCACATTTTCTCCCAAGAAGAATTGCGCCGATTATTTGAGGAATGCGATCGGATCCGCGCAAGGACCCCTTCCGTGATGCCAGTGATGTTGCCCGTGCTTTTCAGACTGCTTCTGGGCTGCGGACTGCGAATATCCGAGGCCCTTGGACTTCGACTCGGCGACACCGATCTTGACAATGGCATTCTCGTTATCCGGCAGTCCAAGTTCAACAACGATAGGCTCATCCCCGTGGCGGATTCATTGCTGGCTGTACTTCGCGGATACAGTAGCGCTCATCATAAGCTGCCGAAAGACGGCAAGAGACCCTTCTTCGCTCACAGGGATGGCTGTATGGTCAGTCAGAGCCATATCTACAAATGGTTCAGGAAAGTGATCTGGGCAGCGGGGATCTCACACGGCGGGCGCGGGACAGGTCCCCGGCTGCATGATTTTCGCCACACATTTTCGGTTTATTCGTTGAAGGCCATGACAGACAAAGGGATGGACATGTACTGTGCCCTGCCGCTCCTGTCAACCTATCTTGGCCATGCGTCGCTGTCTGCCACAGAGCAGTATGTCAGGCTAACGCAGGACATGTTCCCTGAGGTTATTGAGAGAGCGAGCGCCATCTCGGCTTTCGTGATTCCAAGGGGTGCGTGGCAATGAAAAAGACCGCCGATTTCCCTCATTTCGTGAGCAAGTTCCTTGCCCGATATCTTCCTGGGGAGGCAGGCGCCAGTCCAAACACAATCCTGTCGTACAGGGACACGTTTTTGCTGTTCCTAAAATACTGCAAGTCGCAAGAGAATACGGCTCCGGAGGAGATGACGCTCGATCTGCTGACAAGGGACCTGGTATGCGCATTTCTCGGTTGGCTCGAAGATCAACGTCATTGCAGCGTTGCAACAAGGAACCAGCGTCTTGCGGCGCTTCACTCGTTTTGCCGCTTCATGCAGACGGAAGACGTGACGCGCCTCAACCAGTACCAGTTGATAATTTCGATTCCCAAGAAGAGGGGGAAATCGAGGACCGTCAACTACATGTCACCAGAGGGCATGAAGCTCATACTGGAACAACCCGACGCGAGAAAGATGTGCGGCCGCAGGGACATGGTTTTGCTGAGCCTGATGTACGACTCCGGCGCTCGCGTTCAGGAGATGGCTGACATTTGCGTCGGAGACTTCAGGACGGAGCCACCGGCCACCATCAAGATTACCGGCAAGGGCGGTAAAACGCGCATAGTCCCCCTGCTGGAGCCGACAGCTGCCATCGTGCGCCAATACATTTCCGACACCGGCTTGGCGGGCACTGGTAAGCACTCGTATCCGCTGTTCCCGAATAGGCGTGGGGAGAAGCTCACGCGAGCAGGGATCAAGTACATCCTGGACAAATGCGTTGAGTCTGCCCGCAACAAAAGCCCAGGTGTCCTGCCAGAAGCCATATCGCCGCATAGCTTTCGACACTCGAAGGCGATGCATCTGCTTCATGCCGGGGTCAACTTGGTTTACATCAGGGACATTCTTGGCCACGCGGACTTAAAGACCACTGAAGTATATGCGCGCATCGATGGCGAGATGAAGCGCAAGGCACTGGAAGAAGCGTTTACAAATACTGTGCCCTCCGAGGCTGTTCCGTCATGGCAACTGGACGGAAAACTGCTGAACTGGCTTCAGAGCCTCGGCCGATAGGAGATGGTGGGACGTTATGTCAAGAAGATGTGTAAACAAGCTTCGAAACGTCAGGCGAGTCTATGCCGCACTTTTCATAACGTCCGGCTTTCCATAACCGGCGTGTTCGGGCTGGAAGGGGCCGACCTTCAACTCAATGACGATAAATGCGCGCAGCCGCAAGTGGTAGAAGAGTAGATCCAGCCGGAAGTCCTGGCCGCCGACGGTAAGCGGATATTGGCTGCCAACAAACGCGAAGCCCGCCCCTAACTCCAACAGGAACTGGCGAATATGGTCCAGCAATGCACGCTCGACATCACGCTCCTTAGCTTGCGTGCTGAGCATAAGGAAGTCGAAGTTGTAAGGATCCTTGAGGATCTGCCGGACCAGGTCGGACTGGGGTTCGGGCAGAGTCTTGGTGAAATTGGTGATAGCGCGGCCCTGCCGCTGGTACAGCCCGGACTGAATTTGCAGGACGAGGATATTGCGGCTCCAGCCGTTGGCGATGGTCTGCTCGATGTACCATTGGCGCTCGGCCGGGGACTTCACCTGATCCAGGATTCGAACGTTGTGTCCCCAGGGCAATTGTGCAACAAGCTGTTGCACAATTGCCTCGTCCGGCCAAGCCTCAGCAAAAGCCTTCATATACTTCAAGTTGCGGGGAGAGAGTCCCTGCATCTCCGGGAAGGACCGCCGCAGGTCGGAGGACAACGAATCCACCACTTTGGCGCCCCAGCCCTCCGCCTCCTGCCGGGCCACAATCTCCCGCCCGATCGACCAGTAGAGCAGAACCAGCTCGCGGTTGACTGCCAGACCGGCGCGCACCTGCGAATGCTGGATGCGCTGTTTCAGAGTCGCCAACAAGGACTGGTACCCGCTGGAAACGGCAAAAGGGTCTGGCATAGGGATCCTGCGTCCCAGCTTATCCAAATAGTGCAGCAGTCTGCTGCACAATCCGACCTACCCTTTTCCCTTTCCAGATGATAATGTGGCCTTATGCTCGCAACCTTTCACTGCAATCTCTGTTCAACCCAGAACATATTGCCGGAAAGTGGTTTCGCCCGTGACGAATCGAGCTGTACCTCTTGCCACTCCTCCGTCCGCATGCGCGGCATGCTTTATGCGCTCAGCATGAACTTATTCGGGACCCCGCTGTCATTGCCTGACTTTCCGGCGCTGAAGTCCATCCGGGGCCTGGGCATGAGCGACGACGAACAATACGCCGCCCAACTATCCTCGAAATTCGACAACCGCAATACCAACTTTGAACGCGCCTCATTTCTCGATGTCGTGCATCCGGTGGAAGGCCAAATCGGGGAATATGTTTTCATCCTGTGCGATGACGTGGTGGAGCATGTCGCCCCGCCAGACCGCGGCCGAACCAGCCAACACTTTCTAACCCCTCCACACCAACTCGCGCCACAAATCAGCGGAGCGGCTGCGCTTGGAACAACTCGTCGGTGGCCACCTACATCGGGGTGAGCCCACATGTATCCCGCGTCCGCCATTCAGGCGGACTTACACGGCTCCGCCGGCTCGTAGCGCCGGACGCGGACCTGCTTCTCCATTCGCCGGGTTCGGGCGATCTCGTACGAAGACTGCATCCGCATCAGCGTATCCATCTTGACCCCAAAAGCCTTCTCCAGGCGCAACGCCATCTCGCCGGACAAAGCGGCCCGAGCGTTTAGCAGACTGGAAAGCGTCGGACGCGACACCCCCAGGACCTCCGCGGCGGCCGTAACAGATAACCCAAGCGGATCAATGATCTCAGCCCGGACAAAGACCCCCGGGTGGGGTGGATTCAGCATGCGCATAAAAGCCCCCCTAATGGTAATCCTCCAAGTTTACGTCGGCGACATCTCCCTCCGTCCATTCGATTAGAAACGTCAGGCTCGTGTCGCGCCGAAGAGTCCCTCACCCGCCCGCCACCTCCACCCAATGCACCCGCCCCGCCGTCCCCGCCTTCACATCGACCACCCCCCAGCCCTCCACTCCCTCCGGCCCCCGCCACACCTGGAACCCCCGCGCGGGCCCCGGCTTTCCTGCCTCCGCCGCACCACCCGGCTGGCACAACTCTCCATTCCACCGCAGTTCCGCTACCTGACAATCCTCCAACTCCAGCCGGATCGATGCATTCCTCAGCCGCGGCCCCACATGCAGCCGGAACGACACCCACTGCCCCGCCTCAACCTTCTTCGGCAACTGCGACCCCGCCGCCTCCCCGGGCGCCCACGTATCGGAGTACGTAATCACATGCCTCCGCCGCTTGCCCACCAACGTCTCCAGCCGGCCGCACTCCCGCAACAGCGCAGGGTAATTCTCCAGGTCCGTCATGGCCGTCTGCGAGTCCATATAGTTGAACAGGTACACCCGGTCCGCGCCCCGCGACAGCAGGGAAGCCGCCGCGCCTCGCACAGTCTCCAGCGAATTGAACTGCAGCGGCCGATAGTCATGATAAGGCCGCACCAGCAACTCCAACCCAGCCGCCAGAATCACACGGTCACCGGCCAGCCGCCGCCAAAGCTCCATCGGCATGTCCGTCTCAATGCTCGCCCAGAACGGCGTCACAGTCAGCAGTTGCACCAGCCCTTCGCGCGCCCACAGCGCCCCGTCCATGCCCAGCGCCACGGCTGTCTGTGGCCGCGACGGCACTCGCGCGCCCAGCGCAATCCGGTGACCGCGCCGCTTCTCCCACCGGTCCAGCAGCGCGCGCGTGCGGCGCATGAACGCTGTCAAGACAGCCGCGCCCTCTACCTCCCTGCCCGGCCGCAGATGGAACCCGAACCGCATCCCACCCAACTCCAATCCGTCGAAATCGTAGCGGTCCGCCTACTCCTCAA
>JAIBAQ010000252.1 GCA_019695095.1 Candidatus Hydrogenedentota bacterium | reverse complement strand
ACTTGGATGCGAAACTGCTTGCCCTCTTCCAGGCAATCGGCCAAACGCCTTAGCTTGGCGATGAACTGCTTTGTCGGATAGGCCTTTTCGATGTCCCGTTTCCGTGATCGCTTCGTAGCTGCCATGAACATTTCTCCAGTGTGGTGAATACTGCCTGATACTCCAGGCGCAGTATGCCCGAATCAGGCGAACACACGCCACATATGCCGTCAGAAATGTTCCCTCACTCGCAACTGGGACGATGAGGAGCCGGTGGCGTTTATAGGGTAGGTCCAAGTGAGAGGTTTGCACCGGTAATGCACCAGGCGTCCGACGAGAAGCTTTTGCACATGTGGATGCGTCAGCGCGACGCAGACGCATTTGCAGAGATTGTGTCGAGGTATGCGGGCATGGTGTATGGCACATGCCGACGGATTCTTGGCGATCCCGCGGAAGCGGAGGACACCGCGCAGGACTGTCTCTTGCGTCTGTCTCTTGCGGATGGGTGGGTTGGCCACTCCTTGGCGCCCTGGTTGCACCGGCTTGCCACGTATCGTTCTCTCGACCGGCTGCGCAGCACTAAGCGCCGGCGAATGCGTGAGATTCGGTATGCGCAAGAGGCCGCTTTGGCCACGCACGCATCTTGGGACGAAATCGAGCCGCATGTGGACGAGGCAATCGCGGAGTTGCCGGAAGATTTGCGCGAACTGGTCGTGCGCCACTACTTGCGGGGCGAATCGTACTCGGACTTGGCAGAGGCAACTGGTATGTCCCGATCTGCCGTGGCCCGGCGCGTTCAAGAAGGCACGGTACGAGTCCGCGAATCGCTGACAAGTCGCGGCTTCACGGCGCGCGATGCGGCCTTCATGGCTGCTCTTGTCCGCTACGCAGACTTGCCGGTTCCTGCCGCGTTGGTGTCCAGTCTAGGAAAGATGGCGATGGCGGGCGGAGCGATTCCAGCAGTTGCGCCTGCCGGAGTAGCGGGGGTATTGGTCATGACGAAAAAGATCGCGGCGATTGCAGCATGCGCGTTGCTTACCATCGGCGGAGTAGTGACTTACCGGCAGTGGAATAGACCTTCTGAACCGCAGGCGGTTCATTCGGCACCGGTCAAGACACCGGCAATCGCGGCAGCACCTCATGTGAATTCAGTCGCGCCAAAGAACTCACCAGCCGCCAAAGCGAACAGCGCAAAAGCCGATTCCGCTCGAGCGGTATTCGATTCGTTCCTTCGAAATGCCCTTGGAAAAGGGTCGGGAGAAAAGACCGGGGTCGAATTGAAGCCGGTGTCGTCCGAGGATATCCCGAACGACAATGCTGCGCATTACTTCCTGCTGGCCACGGAACTGCTGCCGGACGTTGACACCGTGTGGCTCACGGATTTCTTGGAAGACATCGAAAAGAACGGATGGCACGACGATCCCAAGGTGAAGGAAATACTCGAGCAGTGCCGGGCCGCGCTCGATGCCCTGCGCAAGGGCGTAGAAATGGGCAATGCCGAGATGCCGATCCCGCGCAATTTTGACGAGCCGCTCCCGCACTTGGCCAAGTTTCGGACCTTGGGGCGCGTGATGGCCATGGAAGCGTGCATGTACGCTGCCAGCGGCGACTACACGAACGCTCTCGACAGCTATGAGACGATGATGGCATTTGCGGCCGACTCGACCCACGGCGGGCCCATAATTGGCCAGCTTCTGGGGAGCGCCATTCAGACTCAGGCATTTGAAGATAGAGGATTCGTCCTTGGGGCCACGACCCAATCGCAGGAACAGGCACAGGCGTTCATTGCGGATATTCAAGCGATTGCCGAACGCAGACTACCCTACGGACGCACGGTGTCCGACGAAGCCGCCGTGGTTGCCGCGTGGTTTCATGAGTCCTTTCCCACGCCCGAGTCCTTAGTAACGTATGCGAGACAGATGGACCTGGGTAACGAAGCCGTCGGCTTCCTCGCGACAACTTCACCAGAGACACTGTATGCCCTCGCGCAGGATGCGCTCGCCGATTACCAAACCGCAGCGGCCATGGTCAGCTTGCCGTATTATGAACTCACACGCCAAAATGTGGAACAACTTGGCGCTGACAATCCCGTGTCATCGTATTTCGTCCCCGACGTCATGAAGCTGGCGGAGGCGCAAGCCCGTTCCGTGGCCCAACTGGACGGCCTGGTCTTGTCGTGTGCGATCGAATCGTATGCCGTTCAACACGGAACGTATCCCGCCACGCTGGAGGCGCTGTCACCTACGTATTTTGCAGAAGTTCCAAGCGACCCGTTCACGGGCTCAGCCTACCACTATTCGGCGGATGCCTCCGGATACTCGCTTTACAGCGCGGGGCCGGACATGATCGACAATAACGGTGCTCCAATTTCTACGGACAACCAGGGTGCCGCCACACCAGGGGACATCGTCTTGAACCCTCATCGTCAGCCTACTTCGTGACACCTTCGATAGCGATTTGCAGCGTCACCTCGGTGCCGATGCCTTCAGTCCCGTAGGTCATGCCGTATTCGGTGCGGTCTATGACGAGCGTTGCTTCCCAACCGGCGCGGCGTTCGCCCTTCATGCCGGGGCCCGTACCCACGAGCGTGGCATCGAATTTCACCGGCTTTGTGACGCCGCGAATCGTCAGATCGCCCGCGACTTCATAGGTAGTGTCGCTCTTCTTTGTGAAGGACGTGCTTTTGAAGGACATCGTGGGGTATTTCGCGACGTCGAAGAAGTCCGGTCCGGCGAGGTGTTCGTCGCGCATTTTGTTGGCGGTGTCGACACTCTTGGTTTGGATTTCGACCTCGATGCTGTTCTTGGAAGGGTCATTGGGATCAAGGACGAAACTTCCTTTGCTGTCATTGAACCGTCCGTACGCGAAGCTGACGCCGAGGTGCTTCACGCGGAATTGGAACGTGGAGTGGACGGGGTCCAGTTCGTAGGTTTCTGCCTGCGCGGCAATCGAACCCAGCATCGTGACTGAGAGCGCAAAGACACCAAATGCAAACATGGAACGTGCGATGAACATGGAATATCCCTTTCCTCGGGAAGCGATCCCGTATTGACCTTGCAGCCGCTGCGTATGAAACGCCGCGAAGGGCGAGTCTATTCGACGAAGAAGGCAGAGTCAAAGCGAGCACGTGCACAGGCCACAAACTAGACTCGTGTGCCTTCGTGCGAAATCCGGACTATCGAACGTCTATCTCTCGAATGCGAACGTTCTTTAGACGTACCGTGGCTCCGGGCGGGAACTGAATGCGTAGTGCGTTAATCGTGCTGCCGCCGGGCAAGACCGTGATTCGGTGCGTCGGTTCTGCCACTCCAGGGTAGCCAACAACGCACTCCATTTCCTGGCCAGGCTTATACCCGCTCTCTGTTGACCACGCGACCCGGGCAAGATCGAAGCGGTCGCACGTTGCCTCGATCTCAATCATGACAGGATGCTCCGATACCGAGAGACTCAGATCGGTGAACTCGAGCGGCGAGGCAACGAGTCCCGCGCGGTCAGCGGGAAGAGTCCACAGGACTCTCTCTGCCACGCTCTTCGCAGCCTCCAGCGCATCCACAACCTGCTTCAATGCTGTGAACGGCCCTTCATAGTAGCGTTCGAGAGCTTGGGTAAACTTGGCGCGGGTGGCGGTAATCTGGGAGAACATCGAATTCTCAGTGCTTACGTCGCCCGCCTGTTTCGCCTGTATTGCACAAAGCACTCTCCCTTGCAGATCGTCCCACATGGATTGCGGCAAGGGGTCGTCCATCACCGCATCGATCTCTTCACGGGTTGCGCGGGAGAGCAGTCCCTTGGCCTTGGCGTCGGCGACGATAGCGCGTAGCGTATCTGCTTTCACCGTCGCGAAGGCGGTGCCTACGGGACCTTCGGGTGGACGGCCAACATCCAGCCGCTCCTCATACATCGAGTAGTAGAGGCGGACTTCGTCGCCCAGAAGCACGGCCGTTGCCGCGCCTATGCCCGTGAACCCCTTGTCTCCGTAGTCAGACCACGTAACAACAGGATCGCTGTCGTGAAACGGTTCATTGGTGTTTGGATCGTTCCACTTGACCCAACGGATGCCATCGAGGGAGAAGGCATAGCCAATGCGTTTGACGCCGCAGATAATCTCGTTATTCGTGGGCTGACCGGTGTAGAAGAGGTGATAACTCGCGCCGGGTTTGCCTGCATAGACATGGGTATCCGATTGTTCGTCGTCGATCTTCACGATACCCGCCGCGTAGATCCAGCCACCGTCCCATGTGCCCGGTTTGCCTTGCGTCAGGACCGGATTGAGCCGGCACTTGCGCCAGTGGATGCCGTCTTTGCTCTCGGCATAACCGAACTCATTCCGGTACCCCCGCTGCCCGCGCGTGATGCCGACGTGCCACATCTTGAATCGGTCACCGTCACGAATCAGCGCGTGATCGCCAACGACCATTTCGTCCCAGTCGCCGTTGGGACCCATGTAGAAGACCGGGTTGGCGGGTTCGGGCGTCCAATGGATGCCGTCCGGAGAGCGTTTCAACCCCATCCCGTCGAAGGCCCCATTGCGGCGGTTGCAGGTTGACCAATACGTAATCCAGTACTGACCGTCCCACTTCAGAACGTCGGGGTCACCACACTGAGTGCCGGTCGGCCAATCCCCGGTATTGCCTTGATTCACGACGGATTCCTTGCCCGCGGGCCAAGTCCACGTGATACCGTCTTCCGACTCGTTGTATCGCCCCAGCAACGAATCCCACATGCGAAACTTACCGTCCTTTATGACGGCAGGAGAGTAATTCGTCAGGTTGACGGGATTCCCTGCGTAGGGCGTTACGGGCGAGGAGGTGACGTTTCTCATGCCTTTGACAGAGACCTCGCTGAACGTGCCGGTCGCCGCATTCGTGAAGAATCCCACCCGGCCGGTAGGATGAGTGGTGAAATCCTGCTCTTGCGCGAGCACAACAAATGCGCCGTCGATGTAGCAATAGATCGTCGCGTGGTCGACGACTACGGTCACGTCATAGGTCCTGCCAAGTTCGATTGGATAGGGAGCGATTGCGGGCGTTCCGAATTGGTTGCAGGTCATCGTCTCGAAAGCCAACTCGCGTGACTTTTCTATGCGCACCTCGCGGCTGCCTGCCCACAAGCCGACAGTGTAAAACGTATCCGTTGCCTCGTCGCCGCGAACAATCAGGCGAACACCGGGCGATGCCGCAGAAGCGCCGAGAGCGTCTAAACGAACCTTTGCTTTGACCATGCAATCCAACCAGAGAGGTCCCGCGATGTAGGCGCGCGCATACGGTTCGGCGGCGTCGGTTTGGAGCAAGGCCCCGTTATCCACGTGCCACGTGCCTGCCTTGGCATCGAGATGCTCGAATGCCTGCGCGGGAAGCAGGGTTTCGTTGGCGAGTTCGACAGGCCTTACCGTGGCCGGATCGGGTCGCACAGTTTGCCCCAAGGCGAACAGGGGAGCGAACACAGCGCAAACAATCGCGATCGAAAAAGCATTCTTTCTTCGTCTGGCGAGACGGGGACATTCTCTGAGAGGATCGCCCTGGTTGGCCTTTGGGGCAGACTTCAATGTAGACATGAGACCAGCCCTTCAGTTGCCGGATTCGATACGCACATCGCTAACAAACTGGCCGACATGTATCGAGGCTTCTTCAAGGCTCTGGGCGACTTTTCCGTTGATCTTCAGATTCGAGATCGTGACGCCCTTGACGTCGTGCGTCTCGTCGAAACCACTCAGCGAAGAAGGCGGAAGCAGCTTGCCCGTGATCGAGCAGTCGCGCACAACGATGTTTCGCATCGTGCCGCGCTCCTGATCGCTCGACCATGCACCACGCAGGATCACCAAGACGAGATTGCGTGGACAGTAGCCCGTCTGTCCCGTGTACGTTGCGTCGCGGCCATTCTGTATCTGCGGCGAGTAGTTGACGTCATCAACTTCGAATCGGATTCCTTCAAACGTCACATCGTGAATGAACGCGCGGTCGCCGTGTTGTACATCCATGGCGATTTCAGCGGTCCGCACAACATCGCAATCGCGAAACGTGACCTGCGACAACTCGGGAGTGGCCGTTTCGGCGCCGATCTCCAGCGCGCGGCCCCAGTCGTTCCACACGACGCAACCCTCAAACAGGATATTGCTGATCGGCACATCCTTATAGTAACTCAGTCCCTTGACCACGAGGCTGTCGTCGAAGGAACGTACAAAACAGTCACGTACGGCCGCATTTCGACTGTTGCAGAGGTCGATACCGTCGGCGTTGTAGCGCCAGAGACCGATCAGCTTCGTATGGACAATCTGAATCTCCGAACAGTTGAACGCGGACAGGCACCACAGGGGCGGATCGCGTAGAACCGGGCCGTCAATCGTCACGTTGGTACAACGCACCAGATGAATACTGCCACCGAAGTTGTCGAGGTACTTGCTCTCGTCCGTGATTCCGAAGTAGCGCTCCAGTTCGCTGGAATCGAGGATGCCCGGTCCCAAAATTTTGATGTTCGTAGCGTCGGTAGCCTCAATGCAGCCGTATACGACGGCTCCGCCTGCGAGGTAGACGGTTTCATCGCTTTTCAACACCATTCGACCTGCCTTGTGAACTCCGGGGCCGAAGTAGCGGACGCCGGGAGCATTCCGATCGATGGCTGGCGCGGGCGGATTAGCAAATAGATGCAGTGCTTTGTGCCAGCCGTTCACTTCCACGGTGAGTTGCTGCGGTTTGTCCAGATGAAAGCGGATGTGGTTGCCTTCGATCTGCGGCTTTATGTCTCGGGCCGTAGGACGAATCGCCACGGATTCGATGGGACGGTTGCTGACAACATCGACGTCTACGGGCGCAGACATGTCCCAGTAGACGAACGAGGCCAACTCCGTCTGATCGATAGGCCGTTGATACCCCGGCCAAACCTGATTGAACGGCATCGCGGACACACGACACACATAGACGGGTGCAGGCTGACCTGCGACCGTCACGCTGAAGTCTTTGGAGAGCGCTTCTCCCGGAGGCGCGGGATACACCACCACACCGGGCGCCTGAGCAAACGCCTCCAACGTGGTAACCGACACGAGCACCAACCCAACGCCAAGAGCTATGACGAAGCGCGACATGAGCAAACTCCTTACTAA
>JAIBAQ010000251.1 GCA_019695095.1 Candidatus Hydrogenedentota bacterium | reverse complement strand
AGAAACCCGTTCCCGAAATTGCCGTTGCTACGTCCACGGACAACGGCGTCTCGTGGTCGGAACCGGTCGAGTCTCAGGTCGCCCCGGCATGGCCGGCCGTGCCCAAGAGCCTCGTTCCCTACGGTCCGGTGCTCATTTCGCAAAACGGCGCCTGGCTGCGCTTCCTGCTCGGAAGCGCGAAAGAAGACGGCACTATTTTCACCGACGTGCGCTCGTGGAGCGCCACCCACTGTAAAGCATACGTGATACGCAGCGAAGACCACGGCGCTTCGTGGTCCGCTCCCATCGATATCGACTGGCCAAAATGGACAGACGCGCAGCGAGGCGCCATTCCCGGTTCTCTCGACCTGACCGAGTCTTCCGCCGTAGTGATGGGTAACACCGTGATGGTCCTTGTACGCCCCGTCTACAGCGAAACCATGTGGCAATGCTGGTCGCAGGATGCGGGCGCGACATGGGATGCAGCAGCCCGCGTCACCTTCCCCGGCTATGCTCAGTCCATTGCCCGCACGCAATCGGGTGCGATCGTCTGCGCGCACCGATACCCGCAATACTCTTTGAACGTCAGCCGCGACGGCGGTCTGAATTGGGATGCAGGAACAGTCATTGACTATCCCGTGTGGGGGATGGGGTGCATCGTGGAAGTGGAACCGGAGGTTCTACTTTGCACCTACATGAACGCCGAGCGCGCGCAACCGCTGCTGGCGCAACGAGTGCGCGTTACGGGCGAACGAGTCGAACCCAACTAAGGAAAACGGGGACTGACGCAAGCGAAGCGAACGTAGTGAGCGGAGACGGGTCTGTCCCTGTTTTCCGGCGTGCGCCCCACCAACCGTTGACACGGGGACTGACGCAAGCGAAGCGAACGTAGTGAGCGGAGACGGGTCTGTCCCTGTTTTCCGCACCAACCGTTGACACGGGGACTGACGCAAGCGAAGCGAACGTAGTGAGCGGAGACGGGTCTGTCCCCGCTTCTCGCCTTATGCCTGACTCGTGCCGGATACGAAGTCGTCGAGACGCTTCTGGATCAGGTCGGCGATGGAGTTGATGTGATTGTCGACATCCGGGTTCAAGGCGGACAGGGCGCCCAGGATTCCGCGGGCCTCTTCAATTCCCTGACCTATAGCCCCGCCGATGAATTCCGCGAATTGCTTCTTCGCATCGTCGCCGGAGACTTCCGGGTGTTTCTCAAGGTACTTGTCGAAGAAATTCAAGGCGAAATCGGCGATCCGGTTTGCCGTCGCTTCGGGGGATACGTCGAGGGGGCTGTCTTCCGACAACCCGAGCGATGCGCGCGCGTCGCTCACCACGGCCTGCAGCTTGCTGATGGACCGTTCGGTGACAATCGAGATGGCCTGCTCCGTCGTCAACGGGCCGCTTTGACCCAGGTCCAGCTTGTCCGCCGCTCCGGTGTTGTCCTGCACGTAACTCGAAGTGGAAGACGTCTTGGTGGATTGATAGAAGATGTTGTAGCTGGACTGAACGGAGGAAACTGAAGCTACCATAGTCTTTACCCTCGTGATTGGTCGCCCGCAACCGGCGATTCCGCATCCCTACACCCTATATCGGCATTTTCTGGTCTGACTTGAGGAAAAATCGGGGGGATACGGTTCTCGGTGGCCCCCAGTCCGGTTCCATGAGCACCCGGTGCGGCGCTTATTCTGCGGAAGACGCCAACCTTGGCGACGGGACAGATAGGGGGTGTCCCGTGGCTCCGAAACCTCCCGCCGTTATGATTAAACGACTTACAGCAGGATAGGGGACAGGGTGCCCCTGAACATTTTGACGGGGCAAGGGGGTGTCCCGGAAAGAAGAGGATGTCTCCCGCAGAGCCGCCAAGGCGCAGGGAGCGCTCGATCTGTCCGGGTCTCGGGGTGCACCCTCTGCAATCTGACGATTCGAGGGATGCCCTCGGCTGTGCCGAATCCGTGTCCGGAATGATTCACCACAGAGGCACAGAGGGCACAGAGGATCGGGCGGTTCGCGCGAGGGCAAATGCAGTTTCCGTTGTTCTCGCGAAAGCGGTAACCCATCTTTGTCCTGCTCTCGGTCTCTGCGAGTGTTGGAAAAATGTGTCGCAGGCATCCTGCCTGAGTCCCGTGCTGCGACCTCCCGTGCTGGGTGCACCCCCCTTTGGAGTTTGACGATTCAAGGGGTGAACATCTCTTTCCGGACGTTTGCGCTATCGCGCAAGCCGTCCGAGCGACGCAACCGGTGTATTCGCCAGTGGACATGGTTCGACCCTCGTATGTTTCCACCTACATATAAGGGCGAGTTCGTTGCACTCGGGAAATTGCTGGCCTATGCGCAGCTTCGCGCCATTGCGTTTCCGGAACTCAACGCAAAGACGCGAAGGCGTAAAGCCGCAAGGGTTTAACGGTTGTCTACCGTCTGCCACTTATTCGTCACTTTCCTGTAAGAAGCGAATTCGTCGCTCCGCAAGTCCCTCGTTTCGCGGCGGCATGACTCCTTAGCTGCCGATATTCTAGTCATTGCAGTGCAACGACTCCTAAGAAACGGACCCTGCAAGTTGCTTTCGCCCTTACAGGGCTCACGTTGGGAGTGGGCTGGAGTCTGCCGTGCCTGCGGCACTCAAGAGAAAAGGCCGTCCGCTTTGCATCTATTTCTACCACTGAAACCCGCGCTCGCACGGTCTCCCGTTCAGAATGACAGCCATTCAATGTCTCTGGACATGTCATTCTGAGCGTAGCGAAGAATCTGGCTTACAATAACAACTGTCGGCTGGCAGAACTTCGATTACGGTCAGTCGATGCCTCCGGACGACCGAATGGTCTCCCATTCCCCACGGCCTGTTCGCCACGTACTTCAACCTTTCATCCCTTCATCGCTGCCCTAACCGAGTGCAATGAACTTGCGCATATAGATGGGAGACAACATCCGAAGAAAGACATATTCCAATCCAAAGAAACACGGTTCATTTCTTGCCATGTTTCTTCTCCGACAAGCACAATGGGCACTCGACGCTGTGCTGAGAGGCTCGGGCAACACCCCGCTCCCTGCGCCGCCGCGCCTCTGCGGGAGAGTTCCTTCTTCAGGGACTCACGGTGGCAAAGAGCTAGTCGAGAGGGGAATTGAGGATTAGGCAACTATGCGCTACGATCAATCAGGCTTCCAGCAAAGAATGTGATGTGCGATGAGACAACGTGGCTAGACATAGCGAACAACGAGGACACCCCTACTCTTGAGTGAGAGATTAGCGATGCCAGAGGATTTGCGGAGACGCGTTTTGTTTGAGGCGGGACATCGGTGTGCTGTACATACATGTAAGCACACCGATGTCGACGTGCATCATATCATTCCTTACGCACAATGCCAGGCCCATGAATTCGACAACCTGATCGCTTTGTGTCCCAACTGTCACCGTCTTGCAGAAAAGGGCAAAATAGACAAAAGATCTCTCTATCAATACAAGGTTAAGCTTTCGGCATACTGGCCTTCTCAGCCGGATAGATTGACAACGCTTGAATCAAATCTCGAACCGGAATCGGAGATAATTGGTCGCTGGAAAGCGGCCTATGTTAGGGAAGAATTCCGAAGCTCCGTCAAGAGCGACATAGACATCGAGTATCCAATTTTCGATTTGCCTGGCATAGGATCAAGTGCTTTGGTGAATGCTCCTCTCGACGCTGTAATCAAGCGCGAAATTGCTTGGTTTCTCGATACAGTAAAATCTGTTTGGGATGACGGTTGTTTTGATGAGGATGGTGAAGCTTTTTCGGGACCTGAATGCTTCTTAATCGGGCGATACGATATTGCTCAATTGACGAGAAAAGTACTAAGTGGTCGGCTTGTCTTTCGCGCATACCCTGGCTCGGCCTATTCCCATATCTCATTTCACAGTTTCAACTACCGACTTGCAGCATCTCCATCTCCTATTGGAATTTGTGACATATTTTCGGATCCAACTGAAGGGTTAAGGAAGACTTCCACCTACTGTCTTGAGAATTTGACAAGGTGTTTTGGCTTCTCTGAGCCCAGTACGAGCATGCTTGAAGGGATTACTCCAGATCCCGAATGCTTCACAAACTTTAACTTGCACCGACATGGCTTTTCTATTGACTTCAGTCAAGGGCAACTGGGTTGCACCGGGTATGGGGCTCCTTCAGTCTTTGTTCCGTACGAGGAAGTTGAGACATTTCTGAATGCTGCATGGTTCCTGCAGAATCTTCGGTGGTCCGATCTCCAAGTCTGGTCAGAATGACTGTACCCCTACTTGCTGTGGCGGGGTCTCCTGATCCGCCACGGCGGACCACTCCGCCGACATACCTGTCGGCTAACGACTGAATGGTCTCCCATTCCCCACTGCCTGTTCGCCACGTACTTCAACCTTTCATCCCTTCATCGCTGCCCTAACCGAGTGCAATGAACTTGCGCATATAGATGGGAGACAACATCCGAAGAAAGACATATTCCAATCCAAAGAAACACGGTTCATTTCTTGCCATGTTTCTTCTCCGACAAGCACAACGGGCACTCGACGCTGTGCTGAGAGGCTCGGGCAACACCCCGCTCCCTGCGCCTTGGCGGCTCTGCGGGAGACATCCTCTTTTTTCGGGACGCCCCCTTGAAACGTCAAATCCGAACAAGGGGTGCACCCCACCAAGTGGAATCACAGAAAGTCCTCAAGCTTTCGCCGAACGGGGAGAAGAGTTGAGACCTGCCGGTTGCAGAAAGTGGTCCGCCGCGGCGGATCAGGAGACCCTGCCACAACAATGGTGAAGACTTCCGGAGCCTTACCGCCAAAACACTGAGGCGCTTGGCGATCACCCCGCAAGTCGAGTTTAATTCAGCTTCTATTTTAGCCGAGGCTGTGGTAGAACAGAGGCATGCTCGAGTTCGGATTGTTCGCCGAGTTCGTTGCGGCTCCGTGCTGAAGTCTCTTTAATGTGTTCCGCAGGGATGCCAGTATTTCGCGAGCGCCTGGAGTCACCGCTTGGTCGCAGCCTGGATCCGGGCACATGGGACTGAAGGTCGAAACCCAGCAACGCAGGAGGGGAAAGTGATAGGCGGCAGTCCCACAATCTCGCCGCTTCTTCCGGGTATTTCCGGTCGTCGTGCACGAGGCGCGATTACCCTGCGCGCGGTCTGCCTTGCACTGCTTCTGGTGGGGGGATGCGATTGCGATGTAGTCACGAGCAAATACCCGACGCGGGCGGATGCTGTAGCCGATAGTCCTTTTGCGCGAGGGTGGTTGCCGGATTTTCTCCCTGCATCGAGCAGAGACATTGTGACGCACAACAACCTCGACAGTACCACCTCTTGGGGCGAATTCCAATGTGAACCAACTGAACTGGCTGCCTTTGTCGTACGCTTAACGCCCGGTGGCGAAATTCCACACCGCCGGACTTTTGATTCTCTTCGGAATGAGTTGAAGCGGCACGAGAGTGAAGACTTCCGCAGCTACTCATGGAGCGACGGAGGTTTCACATGGCTCTTTCTTGTGAATCCAGCCGACGGCCGCGTTTTCTATTGTATGTGGCCAAATGGACTAGATGAGTATCCTCGTTCTGGTCAAGAGGCAGGCAAGATGCCTGCCACACATTAAGAGGCGGGGCAGTAGGGACCTCAGTGGGACGGGTTGTCATGCCTTCGGGTGAATCAAATCGCCTCTTGTACTTGCTCCACTATTTCAGGAAGGTAGTGTCTTGACAGTCTCGGAGTGTGCCTTCACAATGTAGCAGAGCTGCACTTGATGGTCGCAAGCATGTCCCTTTGGGAAATGTCGGTTTCGCGGAAACCGGGAGCTTGGTCGACGATGAGTGATCACGAGGCAAGCGTTAAATTCCAGCAGGCGCGTCACTTCTACGAGCAGGAACAATGGAAGGATGCCTTGCGTCTGGCCGACGAGCTTTCGGTCACCCTTAAGAGTCATAAGGACGTGATGTACTTGCAAGCGGCATGTTTGGCGCGTCTGGGGAATAGAGAGGAGGCCGAGCTTCTCTGTGACCAGTTGAGCATCATGCACAATGATCCTCGGGGGGCGAGGCTAAAGGCAGAGCTCCCTCACGCTAAACGTGAGGGGAAAGTGGTTGAGGCGGTGAAGGAGCCGTTTCGGTTGCCCCGCTTCGTGATCCCAACCGTCGTAGGTGTCGCCGTCGTGGGGGGCGCACTTGTCGTCGTGCCGAGCATTGTCTCCCGTATGAGCGCGTCTATTCCCGAACCGGTGCCGTATATGGAGAGACCGGCCGAACGCGTGGTTCAGTTTCCGGCGGACCGGTCCGTCGGTGAGCTGACTGTTCGCGATTGGACTCACGACCCGTCTTTTCGGGTGAGTGAGGAAAACCCTTGGGTGGGCCTGGGGCAGGCCAAGGGCGAGGTCACGGTGCCGCCGGGCAAGGAACTACGTCTCCAAGTAATGCCGGACGACGTGCTCGATCTGTCTCCCCTTGCGCGATTGGGCGCTCACGATTTGCAGGCGATCTACCTGGGGAATACGGCGGCTGGGGATGCCGACTTGGTGCATTTGAAGCGTCTGACCGGGCTTCGTCACCTCAATGTTGCCGAAACGAATGTAACCGGGGCGGGGCTCGCGGCGCTTGCCCGGCTAACGAGCCTGGAGGATCTGAACGTCAACGGCTTGGCTCTGGACGACATGGGGAGGGACTTCATCGTGAGCCGTCCGTTGTTGCGGGATCTCCAAGCCGACGGCATCGGCGCGACAGACGCATGGCTGGCGGCTCTGTGCGAGCACGCAGACATAAGATATCTTACGCTCGACTACAATACCGCGCTTACGGACGCTGGACTCAAGCATATCGGCAAGCTGAAATCCCTTGTAGACCTGTTCGTGAGTTACACCGTTTTGACTGATGAGGGCTTGGCGGAACTGCAGACAATTCCCACGCTCAAACGTTTGTGGATGGAGGGCACGGCCGTAAGCGACGCGAGCATACAGGGCTTTTACGGCATGCCACAAATCACCGCTATCGGCCTCGCCAAGACACGTATTACGGACAAGTCCCTTGAATCCCTCAAAGAGTTGAAGCGTCTTAAGAAGATCGACATTACCGCCTGCGCCAACCTGAGCGATAAGGCAATCAAATCCCTTAAGGAAGCCCTTCCCAACTGCACGGTGGAAACCACCGGCGAAGTTTCTGATCTGCCGCCGGCGAGTGCCGGATGACCATTC
>JAIBAQ010000250.1 GCA_019695095.1 Candidatus Hydrogenedentota bacterium | reverse complement strand
CAGGTCTCCCATCGCAAAGACAATTTGCTTTTGCCTTCGCGGGTCTGTAAACCTCACACCTGACATTCACAATAGGATCGGTTTTGCATGCGAATTGGTACGCTCGAGATTGACAAACCACTGTGTTTAGCGCCGATGGAAGACGTGACGGATATTCCGTTTCGTCTTGTATGCAAGCGCCTTGGCGCGGATATCGTATACACGGAATTCACGAGCAGCGAAGGCTTGATCCGCGATGCGCGCAAATCGTTGTCGAAGATACGCGTCGTCGAAGAAGAGCGGCCCGTCGCGATCCAGATCTTCGGCGGCGTGGAACAGTCCATGGAGGGCGCGGCGGGGGTCGCGGAGCGATTCAATCCCGATTTCATCGACATTAACTGCGGTTGCTGGGTGAAGCAGGTTGCATTGCGCGAATCGGGCGCGGGTCTGCTGCGCGACCTAGGAAAGTTCGAAGGTGTTGTGCGTTCAGTTGTCCGCGGCACAAAGCTTCCCGTCACGGTGAAGACGCGCTTGGGATGGGACGCAAACTCCATCGTGATTCTCGATGTTGCGCGCATGATGGAGCAGATCGGCGTTCATGCGCTGACCGTCCACTGCAGGACGCGTGACCAGGGGCATCGCGGCGAAGCCGATTGGTCGTGGTTGGAGAAACTCAAGAGTGCGGTTTCCATCCCCATCATCGGCAACGGCGATATCGAAACGCCGGCAGATGTGAAGCGCATGTTCGAGACCGGCTGCGATGGTGTGATGATTGGGCGTGGGGCGATTCAGAACCCGTGGATCTTCGGCCAGGCGAAGCATTTTCTTGCTACAGGCGAGGCATTGCCGGAGCCGGGCGTGGAAGAGCGCGTCGCGACGTGTATCATGCACCTGAAGATGGTCGTGGAGGAGAGGGGAGAACAGCGGGGAGTGATTGAGTTCCGGAAACACTATTCCGGGTACCTGCGCGGCCAGCGAAACGTGTCGAAGTTGCGCGCCGAGTTGATGGAGTTCAAATCGCTAGAGCCGGTGTTGGCGCGTCTACATCGTTACGTCGATGAGTGTTTGAGCGAGACCGCCTCGCAACAACGTTGATTCTGTGGAGGACAAGATGTTGGAGTCGTTGAAGCAGGAGGTACTGGAGGCGAACCTCGCATTGGTCGAGGCCGGTCTGGTCATGCGCACCTTCGGAAATGCCAGCGCAATCGACCGAGCCTCCGGTATGATCGTCATTAAACCAAGCGGTGTCTCGTACGCTGCTATGCAGGCCGGCGATATGGTCGTGGTTGACCTGGATGGCAAGCAGGTGGAAGGCCGATTAAAGCCCTCCGTGGATACGCCGATTCACATCGCGCTATACAAAGCCTTCAAGGAAGTGGGCGGCGTCGCCCACACGCATTCCCATTTCGCGACGTGCTGGGCGCAAGCCCATCGTCCTATCCCATGCATGGGCACAACGCACGCGGATTACTTCTACGGCGAAATTCCTGTTACCGCGCAGTTGACCGAAGAAGAAGTAGCCGAAGACTACGAACGCCACATCGGCGAAAGTATCGTGCGAACCTTTGATGGTACTGCCCCACTGCAGTGTCCGGCGGCCCTCGTCGCCGACCACGGGCCTTTCGCATGGGGCCGCACCGTGGCGGACGCGGTTGAGCACGCGGTCGTACTGGAAGAGGTGGCACGGCTGGCGTTGCACACGCTTCAGTTGGATCCGCAACACGCGTTCATCAAGCAGCACTTGCTCGATAAGCACTTCTTGCGCAAGCACGGCGATTCCGCCTACTACGGTCAGAAGGGCTAAAAGGAAAACGCCCGGTGTTGCCACCGGGCGTTCTGATTAAAGCGAGGTTACTCAGGGGATTCGTCAGACCTTCGGGATCGCTTCCTCGGCGATGCGCAAGGCTTCTTCATCCAGTTCGGCGTCCACCAAGTTGCCGCTCAGGTAGCTGTCGTACGAACCCATATCGAAGTGGCCGTGGCCGCTCAGGTTGAAGAGGATGGTCTTCTTCTCGCCGGATGCCTTGCACTCCAACGCCGCGTCGATTGCCGTGCGGATCGCATGGCAGGACTCGGGTGCGGGAACGATGCCTTCCGCTTTCGCGAAGAGCATGCCCGCTTCGAACACCGGATTCTGGTAACACGCCACCGCGCGAATCACACCATGCCGCGTCAAATGCGCAACTTGCTGCGCCACCCCGTGGTAACGCAACCCGCCTGCGTGAATGCCTGGCGGTACGAAGTTGTGCCCCAACGTATACTGCAGAAGCAGCGGCGTCATGTGAGCGGTGTCGCCGAAATCGTAGGCGTAGAGCCCGCGCGTAAGCGTTGGGCATGCCGCCGGTTCCGACGCGATGATGTCGGTCTTCAGCGACTTCTTCATTTTGTCCTGCACAAACGGGAAGGCCAGACCGGCAAAATTCGAGCCGCCGCCGCAACAACCGATAACGACGTCAGGATAATCCCCGGCCATCTCCATCTGCTGCTTGGCCTCCAAGCCGATGATCGTGTTGTGCAGCAACACATGATTGAGCACGCTGCCCAGGCTGTACTTGATCGTGCCGCCGCTCTTGGCCGCGATTTCAACGGCTTCCGAGATGGCCATGCCCAAACTACCGGACGTGTTCGGGTCCTTCTCAAGGAAGCCCCGGCCGCTGTCCGTCGTGGTGCTGGGGCTGGGAATGACCTTGCCGCCGTAGGTTTGAATGAGGATGCGGCGATAGGGCTTCTGGTCGTAACTGACGCGCACCATATATACCGTGCACTTCATGTTGAACATGCTGCACGCAATCGACAGTGCCGTTCCCCATTGACCCGCGCCGGTCTCCGTGGAGATCTCGCGGATGCCTTCCTTCATGTTGTAGTAAACCTGCGGCGTCGACGTGTTGATCTTGTGACTGCCCGACGGGCTGACACTCTCGTTCTTATAATAGATCTTCGCGGGCGTGTCGAGGGCCTTCTCAAGGCGGTACGCGCGCCGCAACGGAGTCGGCCGCCACAGACGGTAAATGTCCATGACTTCGCCGGGAATCGAGATTGTCGGCGCCTGACTCATTTCCTGCTCAATGAGTCCTTCCGGGAAAATCGCCGCCAAGTCACCCGGTTGGAGCGGTTGGAGCGTGCCCGGATGCAGGGGCGGAGCCATCGGCGTCGGCATGTCCGGAGAGATGTTGTACCAGTAGTCCGGCATCCGGTCGCCTTCAAGCAGGATGTTGTATCGGTTCATGAGAAATCCCTTTCACGTCCGCGGCCAATCCGCGACGTTATCGTAATGGTTAGAAGCAAAGGCGCGTTTCAAACGTGATGAAATCGCCGTCATCGTCATCGGAACCGCCGGCGAATACCAAGCCGTTTGATGCGAAGAAGCTCCCGTCTTCAAGGGCGTCACCCGCAAAAAGATGGCACCAATGAAGCGAGAACATCAAGTCTTCGCTGTAGTGATAAACCACCATGATGTCAGTCGTGTAGCCGATAGAGTCACTGCCTTCCTTCGTCCAGAAGGAAAGGGCCGGAGCGAGAGGTACCCGGAATTGACCGAAATTCGCATAGGCTGGCATGTCAAACGGCTCGTCAACCAGGTAGTAACCGGCATCAAGAATTACGTCGATGCTCTCGGTCGGGTGCGCAATGGCGCCCAGCATGAACACGTGGCCGTTCGAGAAATCGTTCTGCAGGTCAAAGAAACCGTTGTACATGTGGTTCGAGAACAGACGATTAAAGCTCACGCTGGACTTCGGGTTGAACGCGTAGTACGGGTTCATCCACTCGCCAAAACTCAGGTCGCGGTTGTCTTCGCCTTGGTAATAGGCGTACTTACCGAACACACGCGGCTTCCACATGAACTCGAACGAGTAACCGACTTCCGCCGTGACGCCCCACGCGTCGAATTCTGCGCCGTCATCGCCGTACTGGAACGGCTTGAAGCGGAAACCCTGCTGGTTGGCATCGCCAAACTGATACGCGCCTTCAACGTCGAAATCGAGCGCGCCAACCTTACCGGCAGCGCGAAGGCCAACCGTGTGCAGGCTGGTTACGTCGTAATCGTCAAGGTTAAACACATCTTCCCAGAACTCAAGAACGGCGTTGCTGGCCGTGTCATTGAGGCTGCGCGCATCGCGAATCCACATCCAGTACGCGTCAAAAGTCATGTTCTCGATGGCTTTGCAGCTTGCATAAATGCCGTAGAAGTCTACGTCGCCGTCCTGCTCGCCCACGCCGCCTTCTGCCAAAATGGATGCCCACGCGTCGACACTGAAGGTATCGCCGGCGTAGGTCAGACGCAATGCGTCAAATGAGCGGCCGCGGTAGAAGGGACCGAAGTCTTTCGGGCCAACCAGCCACTGACTTCCGAACGCCAATTCCTGACGGCCAACCCGCATGCGGACCGGCAAACCAAACATTTCGTTGGCTTCGATGTATGCCTGATAAATTTCCACGTCATCCGAGCTGTTCGCGCGGAAGTCGCCGCCGGTGATGTAATCCGAGCGGAAATCCTCGCCCCAGAAATCGTAGCTTTCCAATTCGATGAACGCCGCAACTTCCTGCGTGAAGTCGGCCTTCACATTCAGGCGCGTACGCTGTTCGACAAGCGTGACGTCATTGGTCTTGTTGTCGAACGCATACGGGCTGAGCAGCCCAAGCCCATTAAAGGCCGGCGCCCCGGAAAGGAATTCGCCGATGGCACGGCGGGGGAGCAAGTTTGCCGGAACGCGTACTTCAACCGGACCAGGCTCCACGGCCCAATTCATGATCCAATCGGCTTTGATTCTGATTTCCCCGCCGACTTGGACGTTTTCGAGTTCCGCGCTTACCGGCAGGGCCAGCACGAGCAGCGCGCAGATCAGGAGCAGTGTTGTGAATCGTGACATTTCGATTCCCCCTTCTCGCTTTTGGTCATTCCCCACATTCCCCACGAGCCCCCGTGGGTTCAGGGTTATTTTGCACAGGGAGGATGAGCCTCGTCAAGTATCCTTAGAAGGGCATTCGGGATACTAGTACACACGGGTTCTCGGAGCTTTGTCCGCGTCTTGCGAGACACTACGTGTTGGCGGATTTGGCAATGAGTGCGTCGCCCCTTTACAGTGATTCCAGTCTATAAGCGCCAGTTGGTCGCTATGAGGGGAACACGATGACAGCGAGTTCGCGAAACGAAAGTATAGTTGTCGGGGAAGCCATCACTAACCTCCCGTGGGAAGACCGCCCCAAAGGCGCGGTAGACGCGGTCTGGCGGTATTCGAGGAATCCTATCATCCCAGGCGACCTGATCCCGTCGTCAAACAGCATTTTCAACAGTGCCGTCGTGCCCTTCAACGGCGGATTCGCTGGCGTGTTCCGCTGCGACGACAAGCGCAGGAATATGCAGATGCACCGGGGGCTAAGTGCCGACGGTCTGAGATGGGCGATCGACGACGAGCGGATTCACTTTGTCTGCGAGGATGGCGAAATAGGGCGCTTCGTCTACGGATACGACCCGCGCGTGACGTGGCTTGAGGACCGCTACTACGTGACGTGGTGTAACGGATACCACGGACCGACCATCGGCGTCGCCTACACCCATGATTTTGAGAAGTTCCATCAGATGGAAAACGCATTTCTGCCATTCAACCGGAACGGCGTGTTGTTTCCTCGACGGATTCGAGGAAAATACGTGATGCTGAGCCGCCCGAGCGACAACGGCCATACACCGTTTGGCGATATCTTCTTGAGCGAAAGCCCGGACATGGTTCACTGGGGCTGCCATAGGCACGTCATGGGCACGCGCGGCGGGTGGGAATCCACGAAGATTGGCGCAGGACCAACCCCAATCGAGACGAAGGAAGGCTGGCTTCTCATCTATCACGGCGTACTTACGTCGTGCAACGGATTCGTATACAGCTTCGGCGCGGCCTTGCTGGACTTGGATCAACCCTGGAAAGTGA
Source organism: Candidatus Hydrogenedentota bacterium (assembly GCA_019695095.1). NCBI lineage: Bacteria > Pseudomonadati > Candidatus Hydrogenedentota > Candidatus Hydrogenedentota bacterium. Next base: position 1,472 of record JAIBAQ010000250.1, on the reverse strand, counting down.
TTCACAGGGGCACGCGCTATTTACTCGCACCAAAGATGGACTACGAACGCGTGGGCGACGTGCCCAACGTGGCGTTCCCGTGCGCGGCGCTGTGCGACGCCCCCACGGGGCGATTGGCAATTTACTACGGCTGTGCCGACACATCCACCGGTCTCGCGTTTGGGTATGTCGACGAGATTATCGCATTCATCAAGGAGTTCAATGATTAGGCTCTGCTTCTGTGTTGTCATTTCGGCAATCGTCGCCGCCATGCAGGTCCGCGCGGGGGTGCCGGCAGACGGATTGCTGGTGCATCTGGACGCGGCGAACAAGTCGTCGCTTCGGCTGGACGCGGCAGGGTGCGCAACTCAGTGGAAGAGCGTGGTGCCGGGGGCCGCGTGCGTCTTCACCGCTACCGGCGAAAAGACTGCGCCGAAGTACGTGCGCGGCACGGCCTCAAAGAGGGCTGGTGTACGGTTCGACGGCAACGATGACGAGTTAGCCGCGCCGTTCGAGCTTAAGCTCGACGTGTGGACAGCAGTACTCGTGGTGTCGCCTCGCTCCAATCGAATGGATGCAGGCGGCCTATTTACAGGAAGCCCAAAGCGCGGTCACGACTACGATCCCGGATTTACCATCGACATGTTCAACTCGAAAGAACGCTTCAGCAGCCTGAGCGTGGAGGGGGCGGGCCGAATCGGTGGGGCTATCGATCAGATGCGCGCCGATTACACATACGGCGGTATGCACCTGATCGTTGTCGAACGAGGCACGGAGCGAATCCGGATGTGGATTGACGGGGACGAGCAAGAGCCGCGTCCCGTTTCCCGAGCCACTACGCAAATCGAAGTCCTCCGCGTGGGTTCGCGCTTCTATGGCGGCACCACACGCAACTGGTTCGATGGCGATATTGCGCAGGTTCTGCTCTACGACAGGATTCTCAAACCGGGCGAGCACGCAGCTATCACGCAGTGTCTGGGAATTCATCCGCGGGAACGGGCGCAGGAATTAAGCGGCAGTCTGAACAAGCAGGGGGAGCGTATGGTGGCACCCGAGGTTACGAAAAGATGGGCGACAACGAGCGGCTTCTCTCGATATGTGAAGCGCCACCCCGAGCACTTTCCATTTGCTGACCTCACGAGACTTCCGATAGAAAGCGATCTTAAGGAATCGATTTCGTTGGGCATGCTCAGCATGAACAGCATGTTCGATGCCGACAAGGACCAGGAGCCGTATTTCTATTCCAATCGCCAAGCCGATGGTACCGGAGCCCTCTATCATTCCGTAAACATCGGGATACCTCATGTCGTGGGGCGGGCACTGTGGGCAACCATGATCGGCGAATTGGCGACGGGTATCCCGTTCCCCGAAGAAGGTCTGGGCATCTATGCGCGCTATTGCCGCTCGTCGTTTGACAATCCTGACCATCTCAACTCTTACATCGATCCGGCTCGCGACAATAAGCGCTTCATCGAATTCCACAATATGCGCGA
>JAIBAQ010000249.1 GCA_019695095.1 Candidatus Hydrogenedentota bacterium | reverse complement strand
AGGCCTCAAGCGACTGCGACCCTTCAGAAGAGCGGTACGGTTGCAGCACATAACGCTCGGCTCCCGACACCCGTTCAACGATGTCGAGGATATCCTCTTCCGTGAAGTCAGGCAACACGGTGGTCCTGAATTCGTGAGCTACTCCGGAGCGCAGAATCAGGTCAATGCTCTCGTCGATGGCATCCTGGTCGACAGACACCCCGCAGACTTCGTCGTACCGGTGGCGCGGCGCTTTCACGTCCATCGCTACGAAGTCCAGGCGCTCCGTCTCCAGCAGAGATTGCAGCACGCGGGGGCGAGTACCGTTGGTATCCAGCTTTACGGGATATCCCATCGCCCTCACCGAGTCGATAAAAGTAGTCAGGCCGAGCTGAAGTGTGGGCTCGCCTCCGCTGATCACGACGCCATCAAGAAACCCGCGCCGTTCGTACAGCAGGGCGAGAACGGCGTCCCGGTCGAGAAGTACCGGCGATTCGCAGAGGGTTGCCCGGTTGTGGCAGTAGTGGCACCGGAGATTGCAGCCCGGGGCAAAGACGACCGCCGCCATCTTGCCTGGCCAATCGACCAGCGAGCACTTCTCCACTCCAGCAACGTTCACTTCCGGGTCATCTCCAAAGCCGTGTTTTCCGTTTCCACCAACGCGAACTTCGTGCGCTCGAAGTACTCGGCCTTCTTGCCGTCGTTAAAGTTCGCCACCGGGCGTAGGTAACCCGTCACGCGCGACCATACTTCCGTCTTCCCGCTGCACGTCGGACACGTGAAGTGTTCCCCGCGCAGGTAGCCATGCGTTTGGCAGATGCTGAACGTCGGCGTGATCGAGAGGTACGGCAGTTTGAACTGCGTGAACACCTTCTTCAAGAGACTCTTGCAGACCTCGGGGTCTTCGATGCTTTCGCCGAGATACGCGTGCAACACGGTGCCGCCGGTGTACGCGGACTGCAACTCGTCTTGAAGTTTTAAGGCCTCGAACAAATCGCACGTGTATCCGACCGGTAGCTGCGTCGAGTTGGTGTAGTACGGCGTTCCGTTGCCCGCCGCTTTGATGTTCGGATACTTCTGCCGATCCAATCGCGCCAACCGGTACGCGGTGCCTTCGGCGGGCGTCGCTTCGAGGTTGTACACGTGGCCCGTCTCGTCCTGCATCTTTACGAGCAAGTCGCGAAGGAACTCCATGACCTCCATCGAGAACGCCTGGCCTTCCCGAGATCCGATGTCCGTCTCCATCAGGTTCTCGAGGGCCTCGTTCATGCCGACAATGCCGATCGTGCTGAAGTGGTTGTGCCAGTATTCGCCGGTACGCTCTTTGATGAGACCGAGGTAGTGCGCCGAATACGGGTAGAGTCCGCGTTCCGTCTGCTGCTCGATGATCTTCCTCTTAATCTCCAACGAGATCTTGGCGATCTGCGCCATCTCTTCGAGGCGCTCGAAAAACTCCTTTCGCGAATTGGACAGGTAGCCGATTCGCGGCAGGTTGATAGTCACCACGCCCACCGAACCCGTCAGCGGATTGCTTCCGAAGAGGCCGCCGCCACGCTTGCGTAGCTCTGTCGTATCCAGGCGCAACCGGCAGCACATCGATACGGCGTCTTCGGGCGACAGGTCGGAATTTACGTAGTTTGCGAAATACGGAATGCCGTACTTGCACGTCACTTGCATAAAGGCGTCGACTGCCGGCGAATCCCACTGGAAGTCTTTGGTGATGTTTAGCGTGGGAATCGGGAAAGTGAACACGCGGCCCTTGGAATCGCCTTCCATCATGACTTCGCAGAAGGCCTTGTTGAACAGGTCCATTTCTTCCTGGAAGTCGCCGTACTTCGCGTCCTGCAACTCGCCGCCAATGATGACGGCCTGATCCCGCAACGTCGACGGCACGGTGATGTCGAAAGTCAGGTTTGAGAAGGGGCACTGGAATCCCACGCGCGTGGGAACGTTGATGTTGAAAATGAACTCCTGGAGGCTCTGCTTCACCTGGGCGAACGTGAGTTTGTCGTGGCGGATGAACGGCGCACAATAGGTGTCGAAGCTGGACCACGCCTGTGCCCCGGCCGTTTCGCCTTGCGTCGTGAACGTCGAGTTCACGATCTGTCCGAGGAACGAACGGAGGTGCTTCGCCGGACGGCTTTCGACCTTCCCAGGCACGCCGCCAAAACCCATCATTAGCAGTTGGCGCAAGTCCCATCCCGCGCAGTAGGGTCCGAGGAAGCCAAGGTCGTGAATGTGGATGTCGCCGTTCTCGTGGGCATCGCGCACGTCGACCGGATACACTTCATGCAGCCAGTAGTTCTTGGTGAAGAACTCGCGCACGTAGTTGTTCAGTCCGTTGATGCTCTTCTGGGTATTGGCGTTCTCTTTGATGCGCCAGTCGTTGTCGCCCAGGTAATCGGAGAACATCTGGATGGTCGCGCCGATCAGCGCGTTCATGTTGCGCGCGCCCGCCCGCTTCTCGCGGTACAGGATGTACGCCTTGGCCGTGCGCGCGTGCCCGGCTTCGATCAGGACCTTTTCGACCAGATCCTGAATCTGCTCGACTTCTGGAATGCGGTCCGCGTAGCGCTTCTCCGCCAGGGCGATGACGTCTCGGCACAGCTCTTCGGCCCTGGTGAAGTCCTGGCCGCCGCAGGCAACAGCGGCCTTATAGATGGCGTGGGTAATCTTCTCGGGATAAAACTTCTCAAGGGCCCCGTCGCGCTTACGAATCTGTTCAAACATACGCCAACCTCCCTGTTGTAGCGCTAACGGCCCCAAGTAACTCGACTTCATCTTCACGTTGAGCGGTACGACGCGACACGTCAACGGACGTTGCGTACCCGCTTAAGGTAGAGATTACGGAGAATGAAGAAAGCGGCGTTCGCCGCGGAAATGCTCGCAAAGCCCCAACTGCCATAAGAAATGGCCCCTCCCGCTCAACGTCTCAATCGTCACCAGCCCACGTACTTCATCATTCAGACCGGTATCTACAAGACTTTGTGGGAACAGCGACGGCAGAAATCACGAAGCCATTCAAGATGCGAAAACAGCCACGCACGTCGAATCGCTTACAGGTGAATTCAGTAGGCCTTCCGCAAGGCACTCAAGCCGTCAACTTTCCCCCACAACCTAGCAACCCCAGTATATAGTGGGGGTGTCGGCTTGTCAATACAAAATGTGGGATTGACCCGTAAGCGCTAAGTTAAAACGTCACGGCAACTTACGCGCGATCAAACTCCCCCGGACTGCTCCGAAACGCCCCTAAATTCAGCTGACAGAATTCTTACCTAGGGTTAGATGTGTCCACTTATTAGTGGATTTCCGGCTTTAATGCGATTTCTCTCGCGCCCCCGATTCTGCCAGAGCGTCAAGCTATCTCTCCAGCCGAGATTCACATCGTCTTGGAGACGTGTGTATCTACTATTGAAGGAGGGTCTTTTCTGGAGGCGGCATGCGTTGTCTGCATCTCCTTGATCCATTCTCGTACCAGCGCAATCCCTTCGTCGTGGATCATCAACCGGCCCACCGCGGGCATCATTTTGCCGGGATCCGTGCTTTCCATGCGGTGGACGAGGAACGATTCATCGGGATTGCCGGGAACCACGGCGTATTTGTCGCCTGCTGAGCCTCTACCCGCGGCGACGGGCGTCTTCATGACGCCGAAGCGAACCGGCTCGCGTTGCGTAGACATCAGGTCCAAGCCCGAGGTATAGGCGGGTCCCTTGGGGTTATGGCAGTGGGCGCAATTGATCTCCAGGTACGCGCGGGCTCGCTCGTCCAAAGTTCCGGAACTCGGGTCATCCCACTTCGCGAGTCGCGGCGCTTGACTGATGTCCGCGGGAGCCCCTGTCAACCGTCCGAGCTTGGACCAATGCGCGAGTTGATTCTCTTCGCCGTCGGCGTACGCAAATTGCTTGTTCAATTGGCTGGCCCTGGGTCCGATCGGTCCCATTACGCCCGAATTCTCGTGGCACTGTTTGCATTGATTCATATTGGGAACGGCGTAATTCAGGGAACGCTCGTTGCCGTCGGTATGCGTCCACTTCACGGGGATTCGAGCACCGGCGACGGCGAGTTTGGCCTCCGTTGCATCGTCGTTCCAAATGTAGGGCAAGCCAACCCATCCATCGATCTGTCGCACGAGAATGCGCGTTTCGACGATGCGCTCCCCTTTGGAGGGATCGCGCAAATCCGCGAGATAGCCGAATGTCTTAGCGATGACGGTTCCCACGGGGAAATCCAAGGGGCCGTCTTCGCGATATGCCGCCTGTTTACCCTTGGGGAGCTTGATGAAGCGATGCTTCGTAGCATAGTCGCTGAAGAGCGGCGAATTGATGTCATACCCGATGACGCCCTCGCTGGGTTTCTGATGAGCGGGATCAGTAAAGAGACCATACGCGGAAATCAGCGGAGGAGGAGTATCCCACTCAATCAGAAATGCCTCGTCCAGGGGCGCATTCTGAACAGAGTCAGTAGCCGTCTGTGGTGCAGAGGGGGCCTGATTTTGTCCGCAACCCGCCAATACGATTGCGATCAGTAGAGGCCCTGTCGCGCGCGGAATCACGATGCGACACCCTCAATCGTGACGGGCTGAAGCGGTGGCAAGGAGCCCGCGTGCGCCGCCAAATCGCGTTTCACTTGAACGGTAGCCGGGTCCTTTAGCGCAGTTCCCGCATCGATATTCGCAAAGGTCACTTCGCCATCCTTCTTTGTATTGCCTCCGATGTAGATGCGCAAATCAGGCGGCAGCTCTCCGTTCACGAGTTTCTCCGGATTGACCATGCCATCCCAGACGATATCGGGAAGTGGCGAGCCCGCAATGAGCGCCATAAGCGCGCCTCCATCGCCACCGGGTTTGTTTCCGCAGGGACCGAAGCTATTGCTGTGAATGTGAATCCCCTCCGGGTAGGGATAATAGCCTGCATCTTTGATGGGGCGCTGCGTGGACAAATAGCTCGTCAGCAGGATGTTGGTCGTGGCATTGCCGCCGATTTCGTTTTCGAAAATCTCCACGCTCGAGTTCGCCATTACCATGACGCCCGTTCCCGTCGGCACACTCGCCACGATGTTGCCCTTGGGCGCGAAATTCTCGGTGTCGTTGTCCACGGACTTGTTGCGGAAGATGCGCACATTGCGTCCATGCTGCACGGGCAGGTCAGGCAGGTCAAAGACGAGAATGCCGCCTGCGTTGTGCGTTGCGACGTTTTCGTACACATCGGCGTGGTGGCAGTTCTCGATTTCGATGCCCGCGACGTTGTACTCCGCGCGGCATTTGCGAACGATGACATTTTCGGACTGGCCAACATAGATACCGGCATCGGAGGCTCCGATCGCGACGCATTCTTCAATGAGCACGTTCTTCGAACTGACAGGGTAGAAGGCGTAGGCCCCGTTCGTTTCCTTGGGCCCGCCGGTCCACTCCGACTTGACGCGTCGAATCACGTGATTCGTGGCCGCGTTCGATTTATGCCCGTTGCCTTTCGTGTCCTGAATGGTGAAGTCCTCCAATGTCACGTTGTCGCTGGTGATGTACAGGCCTTCTGTGCCGACATCCTGGTTCTTGAAGCTAAGGATGGTCTTGTCCATGCCGCGACCACGAATTGTGACGTTGTCGACATCCAGCGACAGCCCCATCGTCAATTCGAAGGTCCCCTCTTCAAGCTGAATGGTGGAGCCGGGTTTCACGGTGATGAGCGCTTCCTGCAGCTTCGCCTGGACATCAGGACCCGGCGCGAAACTGAGGCCAGTAGTAGACGGTGCCTGCGGAGCGGCGGAAGGTTCCGTTGAAGGCGTGGGGGAAGGAGAACTTGGCGTTGGCGCGGGGGCGGCATTCTGTCCGCAACTTAACGTCATCAGACTTGCACAGAGAATTCCCAGGACGATGGAGACTGCCCGAATCACCATGACTCCTCCTTTGTGTAGGGAGTTTTATCGAGGACTTGCAGCAGACCGTACCAGCGCTCGGGTCGTTGTCCGACGAGGCTGGCCTCGGTTGATAGAATACCCCGACAGCTCTGCGAAAGTCATCTTATCGCCGGGCTGTCGGGGCCTTTGATTCGGCGGTTCTTGGGCCTATTCGATGTATGAGGTGGGTTCAGGAACCTCGAAGATTCCACCGAAGTTCACGTGGGCCCAGGGGCCTTGTCCCTTATCGACGATACGGATGTGGACTTGCTTGCCCTGGACAGCGGACGCATCCCAGAAGTCTTTCTCCAGTCCCCAGTTGTTTCGTCCCACATACCGCGCGAGTTCTTTGCCGGAATCGGTTTCCACGATGGCCACATGCCCAATTTCGGGGTCACACGAACCGGATACCATCAATTCGTAAGATGGACGTTCGACCACGAAAGGCTTTGATTCCAACACGCCTTGCCGCGAATCGTCGCGTTTCTCGGTGTCAGTCGCGGCCGTTGAGATGTAGAAAGGCGTCCAGGATTGGCAAAAAACATTCCATCTCTCGGTGAAGAACGGTCCCAGATCTCCTTCAACCATACGCCAATCCGCTTTGCGGTCCATGGAATCCAATGGTAATACCGGTTTGCCCAAGAAGGGCCGGCGCGCCCAGCGCAGCTTGGCGATTTGGATACCGTTTAACTCGGGCAACAAGCACGCCATGTAGTACTGATTCCCGACGTGCACGATTTCCGGCGCGGCGATCGGCATCGTACCCACGCGGCGCGAATCGTCGTCGATTCCGAAAAGGAGGGGATTGCGCGAGTAATAGCTGTAGTTGCGCGCGTTGTGTCCGTAGAACTGGTTACGAAACAGCACGAACTCGCCCGGCGCAACTTCCACAACGTGGGGGCATTCCGCCCACACGATGTCCGCGCCGATGAGACCCCCGTAGTTCACGACCATCGAAGGACCCCACGTCTTGAGGTCAGGCGATGTGCGGCAGTAGATCGCGCCTTGCATCCGAGGAAATGCCGTGTAATAACAATGCCAGAGGCTGTCGATCTTGATGAGCATCGCGTCGCGCGTGTTCGCGCCAGGCCCTTCGCTGAATACACCGGTCTTGCCGTTGGGTTGAATGACGCGTTCGAAGTTCTTCCCGTCCTTGCTCGTGGCAAAACAGATATTTTGCCAATCGCCATAGGCCATGTGGTAGGAATCGTCCACCTTGACGACGTGAGGCGCCTGAAGACCTCCTTCGCCTTCGCCCAGTTCCGTCTTCGCTTCCATGGCGATGCCCATGGGCGTCCAGTTGGTATCGGTGATGTCCTTGCCTTCCCAGCGATGGAACAGCCGGCCCGTGCCTCCGCACGCAGTCAGGCGGATGCACGACCACAATTGCCACGTGCCGTCGGCAGCCTGCCAGATGGCGAAATCCACGGGTTGCTGTTTGGGAGTGGTGTATTTGCCGAGGTCGGGGTTGCCGGCTATTTGCCAGAACTCTCCGTCGATGAC
>JAIBAQ010000248.1 GCA_019695095.1 Candidatus Hydrogenedentota bacterium | reverse complement strand
GTGTACTTTCTAATTGACTATGACCGATCCAGCGGCTCCAAAGAAATTAGAGTCTTCGCAGACGATAAATTGCGCGAGGCCGATGAAGCGCGTCTGGAACTTGAACTTCGCTACCATCGTCTTGGGATCGAACGAGAGGTGGTAGTGCTAGACGCTGCCAGTGAAGAAGCACTCCGGAAGACCCACGCGCGCTACTTTGAAGACATCGGATCGATGGCCGCTTCGTTTGCCCAGGTATTGGATGCCCGAAGCTCAGCGCTCCCTGGCCAAACCAACGACACGAAGTAGTACAGACAGTCCCCTCTTTGCAGCTTAGCCACTTTGGCGACGGTTAGTTTGGCCACAGCCGAAGGCCTTAGCTGCCCTGGAGGTCACATAAATCGCAAAGGGCCTTTTGCTCTCTGGCCTTTCCAGTCCTCGCCCCCAATACGCATACCCCAACGTTTTTCTGGATGACATCGCATAGGTCCCATGAGTCCCATGAGCCCCATAGGACCTATTTCCGGATTTTCCAGCCGCCCACGCGTTTGGCAATACACTGCGAATCCGCTACGCTATACGTTTGTCATTCCCAACGAATCGAGGCATTTGTGTCCCAGCGCACCCAACTGACCCTCTTCTTCGCGGCGGTGGCCTCCATGTCCATGGCGGTCGGCGTCCACGATTCCATTTTCAACAATTTCCTTTCGGACACCTTCGCGCTTTCCGCCGAACATCGCGGCTGGCTTGAATTTCCCCGCGAACTCCCCGGTTTCCTGACGGTCGTTTCGGCGGCCGCGCTCTTCTTCCTCCCCGTGACCCGCGTCGCGATGGTGGCGTCGTTTACCTTCGTGATCGGCATGATCGGCATCGCCATCCTCGGCACATCGTTCTCGTGGATGGTGTTCCTCATGATGGTGGGCAGCACCGGACTCCACCTGCTCCAGCCTTCTGCGGGCACCATCGCCATCGGACTCAGCGACGACTCCAATCGTGGCCGCCGCATGGGCCAGACCGGCGGATTCGGCATGGCGGGCACCGTCGCGGGCACCGGACTCGTATGGCTGTTCTTCGACAAGGCTTCCCCGCACTATGCACAAGGCTTTCTCATTGTCGCCGGACTCGGCGCCCTCGCCGCCTTCCTTTACAGCTTTATGCACGTGCCGCATCTTCACGGACCTCGCCGCCGTTTCCTCGTGCGGCGCCGCTTCAGTCTCTACTACCTGCTCGAGATCCTCGCGGGCGCGCGCAAACAGGTCTTCCTGACGTTTGGCCCGTGGGTCCTCATCAAGATCTACGGCGCAGGCGCAACGTCCATTGCCGGATACCTGCTTATCGCCGCCATCATCGGCATCGCATTCCGTCCCGTGATGGGCCGCGTCATGGACCGATTCGGCGAGCGCACCGTCATGATCTTCGACGGCCTTTCTCTGTCTTTGGTGTGCATCGGATACGGCTATGCCATCGCGTGGCTTGGCACTCCAGAACGCGCGCTACCCCTTGCCTCCGCGTGCTTCGTTGCCGACAACCTGCTCTTCATGCTCGGCGACGCCCGCGCGGTTTACCTGTCCCGCATGGCAGGCACCCACGAAGAACTCAATTCCACGCTCGCCCTCGGCGTGTCCGTCAACCACATCGCGTCGATGACCATCCCCACAGTCGCAGGAGCACTCTGGGTCCACTTCGGCTACGAACGCGTCTTCGCCGCCGCCGCCATACTCGCAATCGCGACCGCCGCCATTGCGCTGAAAGTCCCCGCCAAAGGCGTCGCGCTTCGCCCCGTGTCTCAACCAACCCTCGCCGAAGCCCCCGAACCCGCCGCCGACTAACGCACAACTCCTACCTATTCATCTCTGAATATCAGCCGTCAACTTCGGCCTCCTGCATTTTGGCTCTTGTCTTCAATCCAAAATCCAAAATCTAAAATCCAAAATCTCTCCTATTCCCCTTTCCACCACAATCCCCGCAGCACATACCGCTCCACCTCGCTCTCCACTTCCGGCCACACCCGCAGCAACGGTGTTGCGCGCGAAACCGCAAACGCCCGCTCCAATCCTTCCGGGACTTTCACATTCGCCGCGACACTTTTCCGCGCAGGCACCGATCCCATATCCACCGCGCGTTGACCCTGCACACTCATTCCCGTCAGCAGATCCAACACCGACGCAATCGCGTCTCGCTTTGCTTCAGCGCGACCCGCAAACGCCACGATCACGTCGTTGCTCCGCATCGACACCGGACCGTTTTTTCCCGGCACCGGCGCGACGTCCACGTCAGGCGTCTTCATCGCAAGCCCCGCGCTGTTGCCTACCGTCATCGCGATTCGACCCTCGTAAAACCAGCTCATCGACGCATCACGTCTGCCAAATGTCCCCGGCAACGCCACGCGACCATTACGCAGGGACCACAGGAAGTTGATGGTCTCCACCGCCGCGGGTTCCGCAAGCGCGCTATGACCGTCGCGAATTACGTCCCCGCCCGCCGACCACAACGACTCCAGGAACGGTAAATCGCCCAACGCAAACCGCCGATCCATACCCTTCTGCGGCGTGCCGTCGAACGTTTTCGCATACGCCAGCAACGCATCCCACGTTTCTGGGGGCGCAGCCACATCCGACGCGTGAAAGAACAACACGCTACAGAATCCGTCTGCGGGCAGCGCGTAGAGCGCATCCCCGATACGATGGTCCCGCAACACCTCCGGCCGCAGATCGTCGAGCAGCGTTTGCGGCAATAGCGTGTCCAGCCGCGCGACGCGTTTTCCATCGACCAGCGCCGCCAACATATCCCGCTTCACAACAGCCATATCCGGCATGTCCCCCGAAGCTATCGCAACGGTCAGCTTCTGTACCGCGTACACCCACGGCCCAATCGGCTGCGCCTGCAATCGAATTTCCGGATGCTCCTTCCCGAACGCCGCCAACACCTCCCCATCTGACGCCAGCGCCGGACCCAGGATCGGGTGCTCCGGGTACCACAACTCGATAGCGCTCGCATTTCCAACCGTCGGTGCATTGTACGGGCTATCTTCGGAGTTTTTGCTGTCCCTGCTGTATTTGTTGTCTTCCGCAGCTTGCGCCAGCACCCGCTCCACCGACTCCGACGCTTGCTTCAACGCCTCCTCCGGAGGCAATGGCGACGATCCTCCAAAACATCCCGCACTCACGCACGCCACTGCCGCCAATACGCAACCTGCGACCGCGCCCGCGGCTCTGCGCGCTACGGTCTTCTTGCTGACCCTATCTGCATTGCCTCTCGACATCTTCAGTCTTCTTCCCGATTCAGAATCCAAAATCGCGTCTCACTCCAGTATACTTGCCTCACCATGAAACCAACCTATCCCTACTTTCTCGCCAATCGGTCCTGCGCGCCAAACCACGATCTCATTGTGCGCGACAAGTACTCTAACGAACCCGCCGCGCGTGTCGCTTTAGCCGATGCTGCCGCATTGGATGCCGCCATCGCGGCCGCAGTTGCCGCCGAGGAACCCATGCGCCGCATGGCCGTCTATGAGCGCCGCGCCGTCCTCGAGCATTGCGTCAATCGATTCACGGAGCGTCAGTCCGAGTTGGCCGAATGCCTCTGCGTCGAAGCGGGCAAACCCATTCGCGACAGCCGCGGCGAAGTCGCGCGCCTGATCGACACGTTTCGCGTTGCCGCCGAAGAGACTTCGCGCAGCACCGGAGAAGTCCTCCCGCTCGATATTAGCGCTCGCGCGCGAGGCTACTCCGGCATGTGGAAGCGTGTCCCCATTGGCGCGTGCGCCTTCATCTCGCCGTTCAACTTTCCGCTCAATCTCGCCGCACACAAAATCGCTCCCGCGATTGCCGCGGGCTGTCCCTTCGTGCTCAAACCGGCCAGTCTCACGCCCATCGGCGCATTGCTCATCGGCGAGATTCTCGCCGAAACCGAACTTCCCGAAGGCGCGTTCTCCATACTACCCAGCACACGCGACGCCGCCGACCTGCTCGTAACCGATGACCGCCTGAAACTCCTCAGCTTCACAGGTTCGCCCGAAGTCGGCTGGAACATGAAGACTCGGGCGGGCCGCAAGAAGGTTGTCCTTGAACTTGGCGGCAACGCCGCGTGCATTATCGACGAGGACGCCGACCTGGACGACGCCGTGTCCCGCATCATAATCGGCGCGTTCTACCAATCCGGACAGAGCTGCATCAGCGTGCAACGCATCCTCGCTCACGAGTCGGTGTACGAGAGTCTGCGTGACCGCCTCGTCGCGGAAACCAACGCGCTCACTTGCGGCGACCCGCGACTTGAATCCACGTTCATCGGACCGATCATCTCCGATGCTGAAGCCGCGCGAATCGAATCGTGGGTCCAGTCCGCAGTCACCGCGGGTGCACGATTACTCTGCGGCGGCACACGCGACGGGCGCATGATCCTGCCCGCGCTCCTCGAAAACGTCTCGCATTCCGAGCCTGTCTGGGCCAACGAAGTCTTCGGGCCTGTCGCATGCCTCGCGCCGTTCCGCGACTTCGATAGCGCCCTGCGCGAAGTGAACGCCAGCGAATACGGCCTCCAGGCCGGCGTGTTCACGCGCGACCTGTCCCGCGCCTTGCGCGCCTGGGATACGCTCGAAGTCGGCGGCGTAGTCATCGGCGATGTCCCGTCCTGGCGCGTTGACCACATGCCTTACGGCGGCGTCAAGTCCAGCGGACTGGGCCGCGAAGGCGTTCGTTTTGCCATTGAGGACATGACCGAAATCCGTCTCATGGTCATCCGCGGCCGCGAACAGATTTGAACGCGGGAACATTCCGGCATCTTGCGTCGTTTCTCATTGACACTGTAACGCCGGTACCTGTCGGCATTTCGGTTTCACGGCACCAAACAACCCGAGGCAATTGTCACGCGATATGAGCTTTCTCATTTTCAGTTGCAGCCTGAATCCCAATAGTCGCAGCCGCGTCCTCGCAAGGGCCGCCCAAACGCGCCTCGAAGCAGCTGGCGTCGACGTCGAGTTCGTCGATTTGCAGAACTGCCCCCTGCCCTTGTGCGACGGCGCATCGGCTTATGGCGATCCGCTTGTCGCCGAACTTTCACGCAAGATCGCCGACGCCGAAGGCGTTCTGATCGCGGTCCCAATTTACAACTTTGCCGTTAACGCGGCTGCCAAGAACCTCATCGAGCTCACGGGCAACGCTTGGCGCGAGAAGATTGTCGGTTTCCTCTGTTCCGCGGGCAGCACCATCAGCTTCACGTCCGTGATGACCTTCGCCAACAGCCTCATGCTCGATTTCCGATCCGTTATCGTGCCCCGGTTCGTCTACGCTACCGAAGCCGATATCGACGGCGGCCGCATCATCGATCCGCGCCTCCACGAACGCATCGAAGAGGTCACGTCTACCCTCATACGTTTCGCGCGCGCCCTGAATCCCGTGCCTCACGACTCATAACCCGCTTCCACGGCCAGTTCCAGTTTTCATCTCACCATCTGCATTCATTGCCCCTATGGGTCTCATGGGACCCATTTGTTCCTTAAGTCCTCTTCACGTTCCTTTGCCTTGGGCTACACCTTCTCCGCTTCGGCACCCCTTTCGCCAAGGTCACGCCTTCGCGCTCCGCCAATGCCCGCAACTTGTTTACCGAGCGCCGCACGGCTCGCAACACCGACGATGCGTTTGTCCCCGTTGCGTAGCCCGCCTGCGCGTACGTCAGGCCCCCGAAGTAATACAACTCCACACACCGCCGTTCCCTTGCCGTCAATTTCCGCTGCATCTTCCGCCGCACCCACTGCAACAACTCCGCCTTCCGGCGGCCCCACCGCAACCCCTCGAGAATCTCCTCTTCCGTCTCGTACCACGCGCGCAATCGGATTCCCATTTGCCGCAACAAACGGGGGTCCATGGCCGTTATAAGCCGTTCCGATCGAATTCGTACCGTCATCACAAGGCCTCCTCATCCGGCAATCCTGCCGCGGTTGCTACACACGCAGCCTAGGCCGGAGAGGGGCGCAAAGAATTGTGGAAACCTTATGATTTCTCCACGATCCTCGAGCGAAATCGTTTCACCCCCGATATCAGTGGGGCATCAATTTCTCACAACATTTCCATACTCCATTCCGTCCATTCTGTCCGGACATTCCGTTGCACCCAGCCTCTCCCTTCCGACACAATGCTTGCGGCCTGTCAATACGAAAGGAGTGCCATCGTGATTACCGCCCTGCTGCTGACCCTCGCCGTCGCCGCCGATCCCGTAATGCCCGTGCGGACTACCGCTCCATGGACCATCGAAGTCGGTCCCGGTTCCGTCGAACTCAACGGACGGACAATCACGCTTAGCGCGCCGCAGTCCTTCGTCATCTCCCCCGCGGTGGTACTCCAGGTCTACGACGAAAAGCACGACACACTGCCCGTCTTCAACGAGAATGCCGGCGGTTGGTCCAAAGGCTTGCACCCCGACCCCATCAAGACCGAAGAATGCAGCCAGACCGGCTCCTTGATCCCGGGTACCTTCGTGCTTAAACCCGATAAGGGCGACGCTCAACCGTTTACCCTCGACAAGGACTACCGCATGGACGAGTTCTGGGCGTCCATCGGCCGCATCGATGGCGGCGGCATCGATCCCGCAAAGCCCGTCTACTTCGACTACAAATACAGCCCCTGCCGCATTGACTCGATAGTCGCTGACGCGCAAGGAAAGCTGCGCCTGATTGAAGGTGTGTCGGCAAACGGTATCGTGCTGCCTCCGGAGCTGACTGCCGATGAGACGGCTGTCGTCAACGTGTGGATTCCCAGCCAATGCCCGCAGCTCACCGACGACAACCTTTTCCCCGTCTACGCGAGCACGGCCGTGCCCCCGATCGAACCCGTCGCCGAGCAGTGCCTGCCCAAGACCCTCGCAAAGCTCCGCGCCGGTGAAGACGTGCACATCGTTGCCTTTGGCGACAGCGTCACCTGTGGCGGCGGCACGTCTCGTGCTGAAGACTGGTACCAGGAACAATTCCGTCGCATGCTCCAGGAAAGATTCCCCAACGCGAAGATCCACATGCACACGGCGGGCTGGGGCGGCGCGTCCAGCAACGCCTATCTCACCCAGCCGCGCGGCGCAGAACACGACTTCGTGCGCGACGTACTCGAAGTCAAACCCGATATGGTTACGATTGAGTTCGTCAACGACGCGTACCTGAACGAAGAACAGACTCTTGAGCACTACCGGAGTTTCATCTCACAGATTCACGGAGTCGGTGCGGAAGTAGTCCTCATTACACCGCATCTCGTGCGGCCTGACTGGATGAACCTGACGACCATGAAAGTGAAAGAAGACCCCCGGCCCTACGTCGCCGGACTCCGCCGCCTTGCGAAAGAAGACAACCTCGCGTTGGCCGATGCCTCGCAGGACTACTGCAACCTTTGGAAGATGGGCATCCCCTACATGACGCTCATGGCCAACGCCATCAATCATCCGGAC
>JAIBAQ010000247.1 GCA_019695095.1 Candidatus Hydrogenedentota bacterium | reverse complement strand
TGGATGGTTTCCTGCTTCGTAATCTGATTGTCTTTGTAAGCCGCCTGCATCAGGGGGAAAGTCACGCCTTCAATGGTGCTAGCAAGCGGCACTTCACCCAACTTGGCAAAACTCCCTGTCAGGTCGAACGACAAGTTCCCGCCTCGTCCATTGACCGCATGGCACGACGCGCACGCGAGCCCACGGTTGGTCAGGGGTTTCGACCCGTAGAAGATGGCCTCACCCACCGCCGCGCTGGCGGGCTCCAACTTCGCCATTTCCTGCATCGCAATTCGCTTTCGCTCCTCCGCGATGCGGTTCGCCGCGTCCGGTGCGAGCAGCAGTTCGGCAAGCACTTGAATGTCTTCCGGCTTCAGCTTGCCGACGTTCTTTTCCATGCGCAGTATTGCGGGGTCCACATTCTGCTTTGGCCACGACTGCACGGCCTTTAGGTCAGGGCCAGTCAAGGCGCCGCCTCCAATCGTGTGACATCCGGCGCATTTCTGCGTGAACATACGCGCACCCGTATCCGCCTTCTCTGGTTCCTTCTGTGGCGCCGATTCGCCAGGAGGTTGCGTCTCTTGAAGCTGAGCGGGTTCTGGAACAGGCGTCGGTTCAGTGGACGGAGCGGAAATGTCCGCGCCCATCGCCACGAAGCAGATACTCCAAACCAGCCCAACGGCCAGAAATGTTCGCTTTACACTCGGAATGCCACGCGCCATTCGATCTTCTCCAACCGGTTGAGGCCGGCGTATCGCCCGTCTATTCTGGATATTTTTGTCCACAATAAGGATGACACAGAACGACTCCCTTCATCGTGTTCATTGTTGATTAGTCCTCTCTCACGAACGCGCGCTTCTTCTTTCGCGTGGTAGTATCAGCCAGATCCCGCAGCGATCTCTGCTCCAATTGTGCCAACAGTTCCGTCTTTGCGGCGGCCCACGTCTCATGTAGCGGACACGGGTGCTTCTCCCCGCAGGTTGGAAATCCGAGCACACAGTGACTGAACGTGTCTTGTCCCTCAACCGCCTCGATAACGTCTCTGAGCGTTATCTCCTCCGGGGGCCGGCTCAACTCGTAGCCACCACCCGGTCCCCTAACGGCCTGCAGGAAACCGCCCTGGGTCAGTGCTTGAAAGACCTTTCGCGTAAAAGACTCCGGAATTCCGGCCTTTTTGCACACATCCTTCGCCTGAAACCGCGAGGTGTCTTTCTGGGACGCGGCGCACGTTAGTGCCCGAAGTGCATACTCGCATCCCTTGGAATAGAGCCTGAACATATGCGATCCCCAAATAGTGGACTTCTATGTCCATAATATGCCCTACGCCTCACCAAAAGTCAACTGGTTTGCCGAGGGTAGGTTCCTGTCCGCGCCTCAGACGTCGAGGGCTACTCGTTTCATTTGCGGTAGGACGTGTGTAATGGAAGCACTGGGGTGTCATAGGCGCAACCCATGACATAACCTGATAGGGTCCTGAAAGACGCGATTCATCACTTCAAACAGCACCGGCATTCTGGATGTAGACGGGAAGCACTCGGACTGGATCGAACTGTGCAATGTGACCGACCCTCCGGTCTCGTTGCTGGGTTGGGCACTGACCGATGACGAACTGAATCTGAACAAGTGGCCCCTGCCCAACGTCACGATTGCGCCCGGAGGTTTTCTCGTTGTATTCGCTTCCGACAATAATCGAACGACGGTGCCGGGTGAATTGCACACCAACTTCAAACTTGATGCGAACGGCGAGTATGTTGCGCTTGTCCAGAATCCGTCGACGCCGATCATCGCGAGTGCCTTTCCCGCGCGCGAACAAACCCGGATGTTTCCGATTCGGACAGCGATGGCATTACCGATGGCGACGAAGTGAATCTGCACGCTACGAACCCGCTAGATGCCGATTCCGATGGCGATCTTTTGCCGGACGGTTAAGAAGCTGCAAACGGACTTGACCCGAACAGCGACACCGGAGACGATGGCGCCAGCGGCGACCCGGACTCAGACACGTACTCCAACCTCGATGAGTACAACGCCGGTACAAACCCGCAATCTGACGCGTCATTTCCGGACCAGCCCGTCCCTGTGGCGGGGGTCGCTGCGTTTGTACTAACAGCAGCGGCCTTGATGATGCTTAGTTTTTTGCGGAAAAGGAAACCGGCAGAAACCGATTGCCAATTGCGATAGTGCGACAGCCTACCCGCTGGAACACGTCGCCAACGCGGATTCTTCGGGACCGATGGCCTACTCGCTGCGCCGGTGCAAATTGCGGACTAAAGTTGCCCCTTCCGCGAAATGGCTCCGCGCAACGGAGGACGAACACGGTGATGGTACGGATCGTCCGTTTCCATTTGGCAATGGTAGATCTCCATCAACCGTTTCATGGCAGCTTCAGCGCGCACAGTCTGCAGCCCTTCGCCGGCAAAACGTTCGTAGTCCAGGATGGCTCGCAAATGCAGAATCTCCCAACGCCAGCTCTCTCTCGCCCATTCGGGCAAGCGCGCATTGACGGATTCCGCGAGTAAACAACAGCGTTCCACTCCATCGACGTCTACAGCTTGTTTCTGGTACTTCTTTGCGGCAGCGTCTTCGAGCAAAGCAACCACGGCCAGCGTGTCATCGACAACTTCAGGGCCGAATTCGTAGGCGACATATTCTCTGAGTGTATCCTGTGCGGTTTGATCGGGGTTCCAGTAGAACTGAAGCTCGATGGCCTTGTTCATGTCTTCGTAGATACCCTCGCTGTAGGGAAATCCACCTTGAACCACCGTCTTCACTTGATCCCAAAGGCGTTGGAAACGGGACGGAAGCGGATTGGCCCCGAAACCGCCCCACGGCCAATTGCCCCACATGCTGATCTCCGGAAAGTTGAGCAACGGCAGGTCGCCAGGTACACCCTTTTCAAGTGGATACCGCGGAAAATCTTCATGCGCATCCGCCAGAATGTAGTTGAGCCAACTCTTGTCCTTCTTCAGCGCTTCAGACAATCCGTCCCATTCGCCCTCGGGAGGCGTATCGAACATCCAAGTGCTCAAGATTGTCTTGAGTCTGGGGAAATAGCTGCGACCCAAGTCCGCGAAATCGCGCGAGAGCTTCAGATATCCGTTGCTGCCCCAGGGACTGCATTTCTCGCACGCGCATCCGCCCTCGTCGTACGGCCAGAAGCAGACCACATCCAGGCCGACATCGTGTAACTTCTCATAGAGTTGGCGCGCATTGTCCATAAGATACGCATGTCCCGCGGGAATGCTTGGGCAAATGGGGTGACCACTGTTACCGCGCCGGTGTGTTGGGTCGGGCAGACGCGTGGCGCGAATGTCCTGCGGCGCGCCGATGAACATGGTGTTGTTCAGGCCAGTAACAAACTGAATCCCCAGTTCGTGCGCCGCTTGCGCGTATTGACGCACCATGGACATGGCAGGTTCTGCATCGGGATCGTTCCAATCCTGAAGATTGATCATCGGGAAGATGACCATGATGGCATTCACGCCCCAAAGCGCCATGTCCTCCATATACCGAATGATTCCCTCATCGGGATTCCGGTGATACCAATTATGAAAGTGTGTGGCGAAGTACATGCCGCGCAGGGAACCATGAGGCTCCGATAGTCCCCGCCATGTGGAGGGTACAAAAGCCTGATCGTACCGGCTTGTTCGCAGGAATTTACCCGCTCCATAGAGCAGTCCCTGGGGGGAACCGCCGGAGATTCGCAGGGCTTTACCCGTTACGTCCATTCGATAGGCTTCACGAGGCAGCCCCTCGTCGACTGCTAATATGACATCTGCATCCGTGCGCGACTCGATTACCCGAACAGGGCAACGGACCTGAATGCGGTCCTGTAGAATCGTGAACGTCCTTCGGATCAAAGCGTCGTCACGGCTGGTCACACGGACCTTAACAGTCTTCTCCAAGGACGATGAACGCTTGCCCTCAGGTGTGGCACATCCCGCGAATCCCAGTCCTGCGGCGGCGGTGCCGGCGTATCGCAAGAACGATCTTCGGTCCAGAAATCGCATCCTCTTCCTCCGCAGCACCGATGAAGTGGCTTGCTACTTTTCCACGATCCGATATAGATGAGTCTTCGTGCGAAGCAACAGCGAATCGCCGGCCACGGCCGGTGACGCCAGGAATTCACCGTCAAGCTGATTGACAGCCAGTTCGCGGTATTCGCGTCCCGCCGCGATAACAGTGGTCTTCCCTTTTCTGTCCAGCATGTAGATGTGATCTTTGTTGGCCAGCAGCGATGCCCAGATATCGCGCGGCATCTTTTGCGACCATACTTGTTTGCCGGTTTCCGCCTCCGAGCAAATCAGCATTGCACTCTTGTCGCCGACGGTATAGAGCAGATCTCCGACAAGCACAGGCGACGATTCGTGCGGGGCGTCCTCCATCATCTTCCAAACGACATGTGTGTTTGTGACATCCCCCACGCCGCCTTGGCGCACCGCATAAAGCTGAGTCCCGCCGGGATTGCCTCCGGTATTGATGAACATGAGTCCGTGCCCTGTAACAATGCGGGAAATCGTGCTATCGTCGCGATAGAGGACGCGCCAGATTTCCGTACCCGTCCGTGGGTCATGTCCGGTGGCCATCAGCGCGCCGTTGCTCACGAGTTGCGGCTTGCCTTCCACGTTGATGATGATAGGCGTCTGATAGGACTTCAGATAAACAGGCTGAATGTCAGGCGTGTAGAGTTCGGCAGGACGGTTATAGGTCCATACCGTCTCTCCAGTCTTCTTGTTCAGACCCACCATGAACTGCTTATCGGTGCCTTCAATCGTGAGAATGACAAGATCCTCAAAGAGGATGGGCGACGAAGCCGGCCCCTGCATGTGGTCACAGTTGAGATCCGTACGCTTCCAAAGTGTCTCGCCGTTTGCGGTATCAATGCATGCCGTGCCCAAAGAACCATAGTGTACGTAAACGCGGCCCGCTTCAATGGTAGCGGATGGCGTAGCGTATGAATTGGTGGGATTGATGTGCTGTGGACTCTCCACCTTGAACACGGGAATGTCGTAGACGATCTTCCCCGATTCCACATCGACGCAGACTGCGTAAAGAACTGTCCCATCCTTGACGGCGGTTGTGAGCCAGATCTGGTTCCCCCAAACAACAGGAGTCGATAGACCGATGTCATGAATCTCAGTCTTCCATGCAATGTTCTCGGTTTCGGACCAATGCAACGGCAGGTTTGCGTCGTCACAATGCCCTTCCTGCGTGGGTCCGCGCCAATCCGGCCAATCGGCACTGGCGAACGCGGCACAAATCAGACACGCTGCTGTGAAAATCCAGACATAAGATCGCATGGTTAACTTGACTCCCCCTTCTCAGGACCGCTATAGCCGATGTATTGGTACCGTGTTGAGGCCGCTACCGATTCCTGCCGTCCAATCTCCCGGCCCAAACCAGTTAATCAGAATTCCTCGGGGGACTCAATTCTCGCTCATTGAAGTAGGCCCGCTATCCGAAGGATGCGTTGAAGCCAGTCCCAGATTCCCGATCATCCCGCCGTGACCGGGACTTAAGCTAGGTGATATCATCTGACTCTCAGAACAGACAGGTGTTCTGTAAGGGGGAGCAATAATGCGTAGTCTGGGGATTGTCTTCATCGTCGTCGCCTGCATGAATCTCATGACTTCTAATCCGGTATACGGTCAATCGGAGCTTATCCAAACGGGGACGCCGCACCCATTCGCGTGCGCTGATTATTCCGGTAACAAAGTCTTCTTGGTCTCGGCCGAAGGAAAAGTCGAGTGGGAATACCCGGCGAAGACCAGCGACGATATATGGGTCTTACCCAACGGAAACATCCTCTTCAACACGGGCGACGGAGTAACCGAAGTCACGCGCGACAAGAAAGTCGTTTTTCGCTACGACTCGAAGAGTGAAGTCTACGCATGCCAACGGCTGCCAAATGGCAACACCTTTATCGGCGAATGCAACAGCGGACGGCTGCTTGAAATAGACCCGAGTGGCAAGGTTGTCAGCGAGCTACGGCTTCTCCCGGAAGGACAAGACGGCGGCCACACGTTCATGCGCAACGCGCGCAAACTTTCCAACGGCAATTATCTCGTGGCCTTCTACGGAGGTGAAGTTGTTCGCGAGTACGATCCCGCGGGGAAGATCGTCTTTGAAGTTCCCGCGCCCAGCGGACCGCATAGTGCCATCCGTCTCCCAAACGGCAACACGCTGATTGCGTGCGGCGATCTCAAGAAGTCGCCAAAAGTGTTTGAAGTCGACACAAATGGCAAGACGGTTTGGGAAATAAAGCAAGACGAACTACCGGGGATTTCGCTGAAATTCATGACCGGGCTACAGCGTCTACCGAACGGCAACACCGTTCTTACGAATTGGGTCGGTCATGGAGAGTTCGGCAAGGCCCCAGCGATCATCGAAGTCACGCCGGACAAGAAGATTGTGTGGACGTTTCAGGATGACAAGACCATGAAGACGATTTCGAGTATCCAGGTCCTGGACGTTCCGGGCGATCCACTCAAGGGAGAAGTGTTGCACTGAGCTTCGACGCCCCTATCATTCTTAGAGTTGTCCCGTTATTGTCTGCTTCCAATGGAACTACAATCGGATCCCCTCGCCATCGATTTGCATCCCTGCATCAAAACACGGCGAGTCTTTGCGTTGCCGTAAGTCGCCACGGGACTCGTCCTCAAACAGCGGCTTGGCAATACGGCTGTGCGGATCGTTGGCGCATTCCGATTGATAGCGAGCAAACTCTTCTTGCGAATAGGGCTTTTCTCCGCTCCATTCGATTAGCTTTCCAGGAGTTGATTTCCAGTAACAATTGTCGTCGAGGATGAACTTCTCCGCATCCGCGGCATCGATGCTCATACAAACTGCCGGGCCGGTACTCTCGCAAAAGATGTTGTGACGAATATAGACCTTGCCCGGCTGCCTGCGCGGCTCAATCATCCAGGCCCACACGTGATAACCGACAGGCTGAGGATAGGGATCCGTCGCGCGGGGTGGATTCTCGCCCTGCATACTGAATCCGCCGCCTCCGTTGATGCAGGTGTTGTACTCGAAGTAAATCTCCTGCGAGGGTTCACGCGATTCGTATGCGGCGAGGCCGCAATCTGTGAATAGATTGTTGCGAAAGTGGATTCGCTCGGGGATGTGTTTCGTCTCTCCCCCTTGGTGCGTAACCGCGGAGTCGTAGATGTTGTCGAACAGGCAACCCTCTACAGTCACTTCGCTTGCACCGTCCCACAATTCGACCGCGTTGCCAAACCGCATGCGGCGTTCACGATTCCAGACTGCACCACCAATGAAACGAAACTCGCAACCTCTGATCGCGACGTGTCGCACATCGGTTTCCTGAAATCCGTGGACGCCACTGTTGAGAAAGCTCAGGTCTTCAAGAACGACGTGACGTCTCGCACTGACGAGCTTTCTTTGTCCCCAGAGGACACACTCGATACCTGCATAGGCCTTGCCGGGATTGACCGTCGAACACAAATAGAGTGTCCCGCCGCCGCG
>JAIBAQ010000246.1 GCA_019695095.1 Candidatus Hydrogenedentota bacterium | reverse complement strand
CCGTTGCCCGAGCCCGGCGAAAGCAAACGATCGATTCTGGACAGCTACACGAAAGAGCATTCGGCGGAATACCAATCGCAAGCGCTGATTGACCTGGCGTTCCGGCTTCGCGCGCGGATAGCGAATACTGACGATGTCGAGTCCGTGACCATTCACACGAGTCATCACACGCACTATGTGATCGGCACCGGGGCAAACGATCCTCAGAAGATGGACCCCAAAGCCAGCCGCGAAACGCTGGACCACAGCATCATGTACATTTTCGCCGTGGCCTTGCAGGACGGGCGTTGGCATCACGTGGACAGCTATACGCCCCAACGGGCAAGACGTCCAGACACGGTTCGACTGTGGCAAAAGATTCGGACCGTTGAAGACCCGGAATGGACGCGCCGTTATCACACCATCGATCCCGCGGAAAAGGCATTTGGGGGGCGCGTGGAAGTCAAACTGTCGAGCGGCGAAATCATCACGGACGAGTTGGCGGTCGCGAATGCACATCCCTTGGGCGCGCGGCCTTTCGGACGTTCTGACTACATCCACAAGTTCGAGACACTCACCGAGGGGATTGTCTCGGAGAAGGAGTGCCGCCGGTTCCTGGAAACGGTCCAGAACCTGCCGGACGCGAAGTGGAACGATTTTGGCGGCCTCACGGTGCAGGCTGATGCGGTGCGCCTGCAACGCAAGGCTCGAGATCATCGGGGGATTTTTTAGGGTGACGCGCAACGGGCATTGAGCCGAGAGCGTACGTTGGAGTTGAGGTTATGAAGCAATCGAAATCAGATCTATCGAAAGTGCGCATGGGTAGGCGCACGTTCTTGCGGCGCAGCGTCGCGGGGGCGGCCGCAATCACCGGATTCCCGATGATCGTGCCCGCATCCGCGGTGGGAGCCGGAACCGAGGTTCCTCCAAGCGAACGGATCACCATGGGGTGCATCGGCCTTGGGGGACGCGGCGGCAGCAATATGTCCGCATTTCTTGGTTTGCCCGATGTGCAAGTCGTGGCCGTTTGCGATGTAGACAAAGCGCATCGCGAGGCAGCCTGTCAGGGCGTAAACGCGCGGTACAAGAACGAGGACTGTAAGTCGTACAACGATTTTCGTGAAATCATCTATCGCGACGATATCGATACGGTTTGCATCAGTACGCCCGACCATTGGCACGCGGTCATGGTCAATATGGCCGCGCGTGCGGGCAAGGATATCTTCTGCGAAAAGCCTATTTCGCTGACGGTGGCCGATGGGCAAAATATGTGCCGCGTGGTGCGCGAATACGGACGTGTGCTTCAAACCGGCACGTGGCGGCGATCCCGGCCAATGTGCAGGCTGGCGTGCGAGATGATCCGCAACGGCCGCATCGGCGAATTGAAAGTAATCCACATCGGTTTGCCCATTGGTTATATGATCCAAGGTGGTAAGCAGGAAGATTTGGAGAAGCTCCAGCCTGTTCCTGAAGGACTCGACTACGATCTGTGGCTGGGCCCGGCTCCGTGGGCTCCGTATGCACCGGGACGGTGCCATTTCAACTTCCGTTGGATCATGGACTATTCGGAAGGGTACATCTCCGACTGGGGCGCTCATTACTACGATATCGGCCAATGGGGCAATGGCACGGATTTGACGGGCCCCATATCTATTGAAGCGACGGGAAAGTTTCCTCGCACGGGCCTGTACGACGCTCCCATCGAACACGAAATCACGTTCACCTATAAGAACGGCGTGAAGATGGTCTCCACGGCAACCGCGGATACCACGAAGTGGGGGATGCGGTTCGAAGGGACCGAGGGTGAACTGTACGTGGAAAGCGACTTTATCCGGTCCAATCCCGAGTCAATCTCGAAATCGCAGATCAAGCCGGATGAGATTCGTCTGTATACAAGCGACGATCATCCCAGGAACTTCATCGAATGCGTCAAGACGCGCGGCGAGACAGCGGCCCCCATTGAGATTGCCCATCGTTCGGCCTCCATTTGTCACATCGCATCGATATCGTTGTTGCTAGGCCGTTCGCTGAAGTGGGACCCGGACACAGAGCGGTTCCCCGACGACGAAGATGCCAATCGTATGTTGTCTCGCGCGGCGCGGGCGCCGTGGCGAGTTTGAGTCCGTCAGCAACTAAACCCGGCCGGGCGGCCGTGCCGTCCACAGAGGAGTTGGATATGGAACGTAAGAAGGGGAGAGAAGACGTGAGGGGCAAAGGGCTATCCCGGCGTCAGTTTCTGGGACGTAGCGCCGCGGTGGCGGCAGGCGCTGTGGGATTTCCGTACATCGTGCCTGCATCGGCGTTGGGCCTCAACGGCACGGTTGCTCCGAGCAATCGAATTGTCATGGGGTGCATTGGCGTTGGCGGTCAGGGCACGTACAACATGACGGCATTTCTCGGGCAGCCTGATGCGCAAGTGGTCGCCGTCTGCGACGTTGACACCAAGCATCGTGCCGGAGCCAAGGAAAAAGTCGAGCAGACATATGCCGCTCAGAAAGCGGATGGCTCGTACAAAGGCTGCGACGAATACGGTGATTTCCGCGAACTATTGGCTCGCGAAGACATCGACGCTGTCACGATCTGCACGCCGGATTTCTGGCATCCCATCGTAGCCGTCGCGGCCGCGAAAGCAGGGAAGGACATGTACTGCGAGAAGCCGCTCGCCAATTCGATTGGCGAGGGACGCGCGGTGTGCAATGCGGTTGCGCAGTATGGCCGCGTGTTTCAGACCGGTAGCCACGAGCGCTCGCGCGATAACGCGCGTTACGCGTGCGAACTGGTGCGTAACGGCCGTATCGGCAAGCTGCACACCATTCGCTGTAACCTGCCTATCGACAATCACGCGCCAATTGGTCCGCAACCAGTGATGCCGGTTCCGGAAGAGCTTGACTACGACATGTGGCTTGGGCCTGCTCCGTGCGCTCCTTACACGGAGAAGCGATGCCACTTCTACTTCCGTTACATCCTCGATTATTCCGGCGGTGAAGTGACCGACCGCGGCGCGCATATCATCGACCTTGGACAACTCGGCAACAAGACCGATCATACCGGGCCGATCTCCGTTGAAGGTACGGGCGATTTCCCGCGCGATGGACTTTTCAATACGGCCATGGGCTATCACTTTGAATTTGAGTATGCGAACGGCGTGCGGATGATCTGTGAAAGCTCTGGCACGCGCGGCATCAAATTCGAGGGGACCGACGGATGGATTTTCATTTTCATCCACGGCGGCAACCTCAGTGCCAGTTCGCCGGCGTTGCTCAAAGAGATCATCGGTCCCAATGAAGAGCATTTGGGCCGGAGCCCGGGACATCACCGTGACTTCCTGAACAACGTGAAGTTGAGAGGGACGACGTTTGCCCCGCCAGAGGTGGGTCATCGGACCGGCTCCATGTGTCACCTCGCCAACATCGCCATGAAGTTAGGCCGCAAGTTGCGGTGGGATCCCGACAAAGAGCAGTTCATTGGCGACGAAGAAGCTAACCGGAGAATCATGCCCTCGCTGCGCGCGCCGTGGCGGGTTGTCTAAGTCTGTAACGAAGAAGGATGTGAACCATGAACGGTCGCATGTGGAACCATAAAACACTACTGCTCCTGGCGGGCTTGCTGGCCCTGGGCTTCGTTGCGCCACTGGTGTCCGCGCAAGATGCCTCGATTGACGACACCATCAAGGCGATTGGCTCGTATGCATTTGGTCAGACCCGGGAACCCTTGTGCAAGGTCGAAGACCTGGTGCGCAATTCCTTGACGAATCCGGAGCAACGCGCCGTCGTCGAGAAGGGGTTGCTTGCCTTGCTTGAAGACGCGAACACGACGGATGACTGTAAGGACTTCGTGTGTCGTCAGCTTCAGTTCTTTGGATCGGACGAGAGCGTTCCGGTGCTTGCCAAGATGCTGACTACCGAGAAGTACTCGGATATGGCGCGTTACGCGCTGGAATCGAAGCCGGGCAGGTTGACTGACGACGCCTTCCTGGCCGCGCTGTCGCAGACGAGCGGCCGTACGCAGGTGGGCATCATCAATTCCCTGGGCGTGCGGGGATCGGCTGATTTCGTTGCGGCCCTTGCAGGTTTGTTGGGGTCCGGCGATAAAGCGGTTTCCGACGCGACGGCCTTGGCAATTGGACGCATCGGTGGCGACGCGGCAATCCAAGCGTTGACCAACGCCGAAGCCCAGGCTCCTGCTGAACTCAAGGTCTCTATCGCAAATGGGCTTGTCCTTTGCGCGCAGAAGCTGATGACGGAGGGGAAGAATCCCGAAGCGATTGCGCTGTGCGAAAAGCTTGTCGCGGAAACCTATCCGAAGCCCGTTCGCATTGCGGCGACCAAGGCATTGATTTCGCTGCAACCGGAGACGGCGGTGGAGAAATCGTTGGCGCTGTTGAAGGACGAAGATCTCGGCATGCGCGGCGTCGGTTCGCTTGCCCTTCGTAAGCTCGAAGGAACGAAAGTGACGACAGCCTGCGCCGACGCAGTTGCGGGCGCCGCGCCAGAAGTTCAGATCATTCTGTTGGCTATTTTGAAAGAGCGCGCGGACAAAGCCGCAATGCCTGCTGTGGTGTCTGCCGTTGGCAGCGCCGATCCCGAGGTTAAGGGAGCCGCCGTGCAGACGCTTGCAACGGTGGGCGATGCGTCCGCAATCGCATTGCTGGTCGAAACCGTCAATACTTCCGACGGCGACCTCGCAAAATCCGCTCGGGATAGTCTGGACTCGCTGCGTGGCGACGGCATCGACGAGGCCATGATGAAGGCGGTCGACACGGGCGATCCGAAGACGCGCGTGGAACTCGTGCGTAGCCTCGCGGCGCGCAATTGCACGGCAGCGCGTCCGTTCATTCTGAAGATGACACAGTATGGAGACGATTCAGTGCGCGCGGCAGCCTTTGACGCGCTGGGCGTGCTCTCGGACGGCACGACGGTGCCCGAACTTGCACAGCTTGTCGTCGCCATGGTAGGCAACAGCGCCCAGCAGTCGGCAGAAAACGCCCTTGTGACGGTGGCTCAGAAGATCGCGATGGATCAAAAGCCGTCGGCCGGTATCCTGGGCGTTTACCAATCATTGAAAGAGCGCAAGGCCGCCGCGGGCGCGCGCGCCGCGTTGCTGCGCGACATGGGACGCATCGGCGATCCCAGCGTGCTGGATGCGATTCGCGCCGCGAACGACGCGAAGAGCGAGCAAGTCGCCGAAGCCGCGCTTCGTGCGCTTGCCGAGTGGCCAACCCCTGAAGTCCTTGGCGATCTGAAGAAGATCATCTCGGGGACGCAAGACGAAACCAAGCGCGCCCTCGCGTTCCGCGGTTTTGCGCGTCTCCTGCGAGTGCCGAGCGATCGCGGCGTCGACGCGACGCTGGCGTTGTACGACGAAGGTATGAAGCTTGCCGCGAACGCCGACGAGAAGAAACAGTTGCTCGCCGGACTGGGTGAAGTGCACGACGAAAAGGCCTTGGCGCTAATCGAACCCTTGATGGCTGATGAGGCTCTCAAGGCGGAAGCGGGCCTTGCCGCCGAGAAGATCAAGAAGGCTATTCAGAAGTAGCTTTCGAAGGTTGATACAAGTCATGAATTGGCGGCATGCCTTCGGGTGCGCCGCCAATTTTCTTTGTAGGGCAACGACCCGGTATCGTCTCTTTCGGGGGATGACTCAGGACCTTGAACGATGTAGACTTTGAGCTCGGGGACATGCATTCCAGTCCCGGGGAATAACTTCAGACTGAAGGTGGCACGACCGTGATCAATCTATCTTTGCTTCTTGTAGCAATGTCGGCGCTGCATGGCGGCGCCGCGACTGACGATCTTCAATCCAAATTCCTGTCGCCTCCCGACAATACAAAGCCTCGATGTTACTGGTATTGGATGGATGGCCACATCACCAAGGAAGGCATCACCAAGGACCTTGAGATGATGCGGCGTGTCGGCATTGGCGAGGGCTACATTGGCGTCATCAGCGGCCAAAGCGGATTGCCCGCGACTCCCGATGCGGCAAAAGCGTTGTCCGATGAATGGTGGGGCTTCATTGAGCACGCTGTTCGTGAAGGCACGCGGCTCGGCGTGGACATCGGCTTGTTTAACTCGCCCGGGTGGAGCCAGTCGGGCGGTCCCTGGGTGACACCACAGAAGGCCATGCGCTACGTTACACTCCCCGAAAAAAGGCTGACGGGGCCGCAGCATTTCGAGGGCAAGCTGCCGGTGCCGCAAGGGGACTTCCAGGACATAGCCGTGTTGGCATTTCCGGTGCCAGAAGGCGAAGGCGTCGTGGCAAAAGAGACGGCGCGTACGCCCAACTCCATCACATTCGAATTGCCGGAGCCATTTACTGCACGCAGTATTACTGTATATCCCATCCAGAAGGTCAAGGTCACCGCGGAGTTGCAGTCCTCCACGGATGGCCAGCAATTCACGACGGTAAAGAAATTCGATATCGACCGTCATAACCTCGAAATCAATGTGGGCCCGGTTCCGCTGGCGCCAATCGTCGCATCGTTTCCTGCAACAGCGGCCCGCTACTTCAAACTGACTTTGTCGGAGGCGTGCGAACTGGGTGAAGTTCAGTTGTCGCCCGCCGCGCGTGTGGAGAGTTACGCGGAGAAGACCCTGGTCAAGATGTTTCAAGACCCGCTTCCGCCGTTCGATTTTTATTCATGGGCCGCACAACCTGAGGTGGACGCGGCGAACCTTGCCGTGAAGCCAGAGACGGTCGTCAATCTGACGTCACACATGTCGCCGGATGGAACACTAAAGTGGGACGTTCCGGCAGGAGACTGGATTGTGCTACGCACCGCCATGACCCCGACGGGCACGAAGAACAGTCCTTCGCCGCCGGAGGCCACCGGTCTTGAAGTGGACAAGATGAATCGCGCCGCGTTGAAGACGCACTTCGATTCGTATGTCGGCGAACTGTTGCGCCGGATTCCTGCTTCGGAACGCACGGCCTGGAAACACGTTGTGGCCGATAGCTACGAGATGGGTCCTCAGAACTGGACCGACGACTTCGCGGCTGATTTTTCTTCGCGATACGGTTATGACCCTATGCCGTGGATGCCGGTGTTGACTGGTCGAATTGTCGGTAGCGCAGACCAGTCCAATCGGTTTCTGTGGGACATGAGGCGCATGGTTGCGGATCGCGTGGCAAAGGACTATGTGGGCGGGCTGCGCGACTTGTGCAATGAGGCCGGGTTGAAAATGTGGCTTGAGAACTACGGGCATTGGGGGTATCCCAGCGAGTTCCTGAAGTACGGCGGATATTGCGACGAGATCAGCGGCGAGTTCTGGGTTGAAGGATCGCTGGGGACGATCGAGCTGCGCGACGCCGCTTCCGCGGCGCACATCTACGGAAAGCCCATTGTATGGGCAGAGGCGTTCACGGGCGGTCCGGCATTCGTAAATACGCCGCGCGATTTCAAAGCGCGTGGAGACTGGGCGTTTTGCGAAGGCATCAATCAGTTCGTGCTTCACGTTGTCATACACCAACCGTGGGATGACAAGAAACCAGGCATCAACGCGCCGTGGG
>JAIBAQ010000245.1 GCA_019695095.1 Candidatus Hydrogenedentota bacterium | reverse complement strand
GCGGACGAAGAATCTGGCCTAGACCGGGCATCCGGTAGCGCCGCGTCCCTTAAGAGAAATCAATGGAAGTCAAGTGGCAGGTCCTGCACCGATTCACGTATTCTATCTTCTCTCACACGATCTTCGAGTGGCACTGTCTCTGATGGAAGGAATCCCTGCATCCCGTGAAACCGCAACACAATCAGGCCGTATTGCCCCGTCTCGCAATTACGATGGGCGATGTGAACGGCGTTGGACCCGAGATCCTCGTTAAAGCGATGTGCGATGCGCGCATTCGCAAACACTGCGTCCCTGTTGTCTTGGGCAGCGCAAAGGCATGGGGCGAAGCACGGCGTTTTGCCCCCAATGCACCCCGCGCTCACGTAATTGGCTCGCTGGACGAACTGCCGGTGGAGTCCGGCGCTGTCGCCATCTACGAAGCGGGTGTTGTCGCGCCCGATCTAAGGCCGGGAACGCTGGATGCGGATGCCGCACGGTGTGCAGTCGCGTGGCTGCGGACGGCTATTCGCGCGTGCATGGCGGGATCGCTGGATGGAGTGGTGACGTGTCCCATCAATAAGGAGGGGCTGCACCTCGCGGGTATTCGCTACACCGGCCACACGGAAATCCTTGCGGAGGAAACGCAATCCAAGGATTACCGTATGTGTCTGTTCACGGACCGAATGAGGATTGTTCACATCACATCGCACTATCCGCTTGTCGAGGCGATTGCAATGGTCAAGCGCGATCGCATCGCGGAGTCGATTCGTATCGGGCACGATTCACTGGTGCGTCTCGGTCTCGAACGCCGGCGCATTGCGGTTGCCGGACTGAATCCGCACGCGGGGGAGGCCGGTATACTCGGAAGCGAGGAAGCGCGCGAGATTGAACCCGCCGTTGCACTGTGCGCCGGAGAAGGAATCGATTGTTCTGGCCCCTATCCGCCGGACACGGTGTTTCGGCGCATGAACGAAGGCGAATTCGACATGGTGATTGCCATGTATCATGACCAAGGGCACATTCCGTTGAAACTGATTGCCATGGATGAAGGAGTGAACGTGACATTGGGAATTCCTGTGGTGCGCACGTCCGTCGATCACGGTACCGCGTACGACATTGCCTGGAAAGGCGAAGCGCGCGAAAACAGCCTGTGCGCGGCCATCGATTTGGCGGCAAAGCTGGCGAGGCGCCGCCCATGAGATTCCGCACTCACATTTCGCGAGACAGAGTCTTGATCGCGGTTCTGTTGTTTGTCGCGGCATCGTTTCAATCGCGCGCCGAACTGTTCACTAAATACGGGAAATGGTTCAATGTTGGGCCGAATCCGTGTTCGATCGCCGCGGCCGATCTCAATGGCGATGGTCTTCCTGAGATTGTGACCGCCGATCGCGGATCGATGACGAATCCGCGCGAGGAACGTCCCGCAAACGATGAGTTGTCCTACCTCGAATCGCAGGGGAATCTTGAGTACTTGCCGAAGCCTCCGCTAAAGGCCGGTTTTGCCCCATACGCGGTGGTTCTCGCAAACATCGACGCCTTGAAAGCGTTGGATATCGTCACCGTTTGTTTCCACGAGCCTCCTTCCCGCCGAAGGCACCTGACACTCTTTCGGAATCTCGGAGAAGAAGGGTTTGAAGCGCTGAACTACGCCGTGCCCGAAACCGATCTCCAGTATCATCGCATTCTCGACAATGATGGCGTGCCCATTTACACGGTGCCGGGTTTGACGTCCCTGACAGTGCGTGACTTCAACCGGGACGGTTACCGCGATGTTGTCGCGACGGGATGGTCGAGCGACGTGCTTGTGTATTTCCCCGGCGACAAGACCTCCTACTTTGGCGCGCCGGTTATGTTCCCCTGCGAGGGAGGACCCCGTGATGTTCAAGCTGCCGATTTCGACGGCGATGGGGAACTGGACCTCGCCGTGGCCCTCTATAGCAGCGGGGATCTGGCGTTCTTTCGCGGCGACGGCAAGGGAGGGTTTGCCGAAGCGACCCGCATACCAAGTCGCGGCCCCCTGCCGTTGCGCCTCGTCGCCAGAGATATGAACGGTGACGACAAGACGGATTTGGTCGTAGCGCACTGCTTTACGAGCGATTCCGTTGTGGTCTTCTATGGAGATGGCGGCTTTTCGTTCAGCGTCACGCAGGAAGTCGAAGTGGGGAAGGAGAACAATCGCGCAGTCGTGGAACACGAAATCCGGGATTTGGTGGTCGAGGACTTCAACGGAGACAACAAGGTCGATATGGCCGTCGCCTGCCGGGCCTCCCGCCAAGTAGTCGTGTTTTCGAATCAGTCGGCACCTTCGGCTTCGCGCCTCTCCTTCGGGCGCGAAGAGTATCCGTACAAGGACGCGCAGCCTTACGCATTGTGTTCGGCAGACTTCAATGCGGACGAAAAGCCGGACTTGGCAGTCACCTTGTGGGGACCCAACGCTGTCGCGTTACTACTCGGCAAATAGCCGGAGCACGGACGTCACCGCGCCGGCTTGGGTCTTCGCAGCCGCCTTATCAGTGCTTTGAGTTCTACAAACTGGACCTTCGACATTCCCCGGCCTCCAAAGCGAACCTTGTTGTACTCGTCCAGCAAGGTATTCAGGGAATGCGTATCGATTCCAGGCTCGCCCGCGGCGGCAAGTTCCAGGATTTCCCGCGCGCTCATCCCACGGCAGTCCATGCCTTGTGAGCGCAAGTGCCGCTTCAGGCGCGCGAACAGTTGAGCCGCGCGCGATTGGTCTGCCGTCAATGCGCCTCGAAACCCGCGAGGCGTCCGTTTCAGCGTGAAGGCAAATACCATGAACCATGTGCCTGCAATAATCGCAACCAGCCACAGAACGCCACGGCCGAGCGTAGATCCAACCATGGGGCTGAGCAAGGCGCTGGGGTTCAGGAAGCTGAAATCGAAGTTTGCGATTCGAATGGCCAGCAATTGCAAATCACCCATTTGGAAACCGCCCTCGAAACCAACAATGTCACGGTACCAGAGCAATTTGATGTTGAGGATTTGGTGCGTGATTGCCAGGCCAATTTGCTCCACGACAGTGGGGTCTTCGTCGGTTTGCGGCGCGGGGTCAAACGTCACCCAGCCAATTCCGACAAAGTACACTTCCACCCACAGATGGGCCATGCTCTTGCGTACGATATAGGCGCTATCGCCTTCGCTCCATTCCCCTCCGCGGTAACCGCTCACAACGCGTGACGGTATGCCGAGGCTGCGCACCATCATCGCCATCGCAGTCGCAAACAACTGGCAATGGCCCGCGCGCTGCGCGTTCAAAAACTCGTCGATGGGGGCCGTGGCGCCGAGATCGGGTACATCCAAGGTGTAGAAGAACGTGTCGCTGGAGAGAAATTCTTCGATTGCGCGAACCTTGTCGTAGGCGGTCTGCGCGTTTGCTGTAACTTGACGTGCCAATGCGACGCTCTGTTCGGAGAGTCGATATTGGGTGAGAGTGCCATAATCGTATCCAAGCACTTCTTCGTAGTTGCCGGGCGCGGCTCTCAGCTCGTCCGCTCCGAAACTCTCGACTTCCGAAATGGCTTCGTAACTCAAAGCCTGCTGGGAGCGGCGCGTCGGCGCCACGGTAAAGTCACCGTTCGCGTCCCACTGTATGCGGCCGTTCTTTATGCGCACCGATCGAACGAGCGGCAAGGCAGGAAGGCCATTGGCCTCCTGATCGTCCAGGAAGATCTCCTGTCTGACCGTTCTGCGATGAGGTAGTCCCGTGCGATCCACCGAATCGTCCGTACCTGGAAAGAAGTAGAAACGTCCCGGCTTATCGTTATACTTCTCTTCCGTAGTGGGAAATCGCTCCCAACGCGATCCGTCGAACCGCGTCAATGTAGTGACGCGCCAATACATTCTGGAGACGGGTACGATGCCAAGCTTTCCATCCCGGCCCGCACCCTGCAACTGGCCATTGGGCTCATCGGGAAACGTGACCTGCATGACCGGCGCCTGGTTCTCGAGAATTCGGCCGCTTTGTGACACGTCGACCGTGTTGCTTAAACCTGTTGTCGTCGTGAGACCCTGTGTCCGTCCGCCAAGTCCGCCGGCTTCCATGCGGGGCGTGAGCAAGAAGATCCCTATCGTCATCATCACCGCGCCCACAGACAAGAGCGACATCGTCGCAATGAGATTGCGGTCGAACAACCTAGGCAGCGGCGATGGAACGTAATTCTCGCGCGTTCCCGTTTCCACAATCTCCGCCCACGGTCTACCTTCGTTCTCGTGGGATTCCGAGTAAATCAAGAGGGACACGAACGTCCACACCGCGCTGATAACGAAGAGCGACAGCACCAACCCATAGGAAGGTTCAGGGTCCAGATGGCACCCCGAGACAAGAAAGAAGAACGACATCAGGATCAAATAGTGGTAGTCGCGCGACTTCTTCATGTGCAACAAGAGATAACCTTGTATGAACACGAAGAGGCCCACGAGCCCTGGCAGTACGCCTCCCAAAACGAATGGCAGCGCGGGAATGCCCGCCACGGCAAAGAGCAGCGTGACGGTCCAGGTGAAGCGGCGATATGCGGGAGAACGGGCATCTGCGCGCTCGCACCACGGCATGAGCAACATGAACATCGTGGGCCAGAAGAGGACGAGCGGACTGTAATCCCGCGTCGTCAGCAAAGCGAAATAGCCGCTGAATACCATCGCGGTGGTACTGAGGCGCAACGTGGACATGACTCCCTTAGGCATGAATCACCTCGCGCGGGTCCAGTACGCGGTTCTGGCCCAATGCCCCGTATTGACCCCACTGAAGCGGGTCGGGAGAAATGAACAAGTACGTT
This sequence comes from Candidatus Hydrogenedentota bacterium, assembly GCA_019695095.1. NCBI lineage: Bacteria > Pseudomonadati > Candidatus Hydrogenedentota > Candidatus Hydrogenedentota bacterium. The sequence goes on along the minus strand of JAIBAQ010000245.1, from coordinate 2,734 downwards.
ACACGCCGATTCTCCTGGAGATACTCCGAGTGAAGGAACGGGTCCGGCGTATCGCCTTCGGAGGGATTCAGCCGAGCCAGCGCGTCCAGAATCTTGAGCGCGTGAGCCTGGCCTTCACCTTCTCCCACGGAAAGACTCGACGTGACCAGCGCGACCGCATACTGGCGATTCAACAACGATTGCGCCAGCGAGGCCACCAATTCGATGGCCTGCTCAAAATGATCGTCGAAGTCAGGCAGATCGACACGCCGCGAGTCGAACACGAATACGACGCGGCGTGTGGCCTGTTTCTCGAGTTCTTTAACCAATAAGGTTCCGCTTCGCGCGGAAGCGCGCCACGCGATGTGACGCAAGTCATCGCCGGGAATGTAGTCGCGCAGGCTGAAGAATTCATCTCCTGCGCCGCGGGAGATTTGCGGTATTTCCCCTGTTGCGCGCGACTTTTCGACGACGGCGGTCCTCACGGCGTGCACGCGCGGATACACGACAATTTCATGGGGATCGCGGATACGTCTCCGTGACTCGATCAGCCCAAACGGGAATGATGTGACCAGGACAATGTCCGGCAATTCATAGACGCCGCGCTTCTCGAATTTCCCGTTGGTGCGCACAATGGCCGTGTGCTTGCCGGGAATTGCCATGACGTATCCGATGGAAACGCCTGGCGCGTCCGCATTCTCCACGCGCACGCTGATGGACGGCAGAATACGCCTTCGATTCTCGATGCGTATGGTCAGCGCGAAGGCTTCGTCGCGATGAGCGGCCGCGGGCGCTTCCCGCTCAATGTGCAATTTGCGCAGGCTGTATCCCGAAAGAAACGCGGAAACCAACACAAACGATGCAAGCGATCCGAACAGGAGATAGTAGAGGTTGTTTCCCGTGTTCCAAGCGGCAAGCAGAATCAGCACAGCGGTGACCAGAAAGACCTGACCGCCGCGCAGCATCCGCCGTCTGCGAAAGCGTGTAAAGATCGACATGGCGTTTATTCGGGTAGAGGCGTCTTTTGTACGATCTCGGCAATCGCCCGTGCGCGGGCGTTGGCCGATGCGATGGGATTGTTGTCGCGCGATTTCACCAGAATACGGTGGGCAAGTACGGGTCCCGCCATCGTCTTCACGTCGTCCGGCGTCACAAAATCGCGCCCTTCCACGAGTGCGCGCGCCTGGCACGCTTCGTAAAATGACACGGTCGCGCGCGGACTGGCGCCCAACTGGATGTACTCGTGCGAACGCGTCCCCTGGATAATCGCGAGAATGTACCGCGCCACGCTTTCTTCAACCATGATCAGCCCGGTGACGTCCTGCAGGTCGACGATCTCCTGGGCCGTCAGAACGGGTTGAAGATTCTCCAATGTGGAGATCGGGTCCCGCCGCCGCATGATGTGCATCTCGTCTTCATCACCTGGGTATCCCATGGCTACCCTGAGCATGAATCGGTCAAGTTGAGATTCCGGCAGGGTATAGGTTCCCTCGTACTCTATTGGGTTCTGCGTCGCGAGCACGATGAACGGTCTTGGCAATCGGCGTGACACCCCGTCAATGGAGATTTGGAACTCGCTCATGGCCTCCAGCAGGGCGCTTTGGGTCTTGGGGGGAGTGCGGTTGATTTCGTCTGCAAGGACGACATTTGCGAAGATAGGACCGGGGCGAAACTCGAATTCGTGAAGTTTTTGGTTCAACACCGACACACCCAAAATATCCGAGGGGAGCATGTCGCTCGTGAACTGAACCCGGTGAAACGTGCCTTCGATGGACCGCGCCAACCCCTGGGCCAGTGTCGTCTTGCCCATCCCGGGCACGTCCTCGATGAGTATGTGCCCCTTGGCCAAAAGGCCTGCTACACAAAGCTTTACAACTTCCCGCTTGCCGAAAATGACCTTTTCGATGCTGTCGACAAGCCGCGCAACTTTTCCTGCAACTTCCGGGTGGACGACGTTCGTCGTCTGCTGAACGCTCCGTTGCAACAGTCCCATGAATACTCCTCGCTACTTCCTGGTAATCTCGTCATCGGTCCTTGAAAACGCGCCTTAAGGAATGAATTCACACGACTATGTACACCGAAGCGCATAGACTGTATTCCGTACTTCTATGATTCCATGTCTCAAATGGAAGGTTTAGATCAAACGGCCTGACTAAAGCCACCGTTCGAACCAATCGTCTGCCCTTATTATAACATCGGGCGACAAATCGTCGCCGTCGGAGTGGCTGACCTGAGTCAGCGCATCGGAGGCGCCCAGTAGTTTGTAGACGCCCTTGGCGAGTTTCCCTGCTTTCTCACAGCTCTTGGTGTTTGAAAGTGAAGGATCGTTCAAAGCAGTAAGGATCAAGGTGGGGCTGGGCGCGCATAGCGCCAGAATGTGCTCCCAATCGAATGCGAATTCCCGCTTCTTGATGACCTCCCGAAGCTGGGGCCAGTACACGAATCCTTCTTCCGAAGCCCAGCGCTGCGGTTCCTTGTCGTCCGCAAAGCGGGTGAACCCCCCGCTGGCGACGCAGACCTGCACACGTTCATCGAAGGCGGCCGCAAACAGCGCGTTGCATCCGCCGAGCCCGTGGCCGATGACCCCGATGCGGGCCGAATCGACTCGCTTAGCCTCGGACAGCGCGTCCAGGGCGTACGTATGGTCCTGCAGCATCTTTCCCAAGGCGGACATTTTCGGGTAGTCCTTGTAGAAGGACTTGGTATCGTAGGGTTTCAGGCCGTGGCCAATCCGCTCGCCCGCGGTGATGGAGTC
>JAIBAQ010000244.1 GCA_019695095.1 Candidatus Hydrogenedentota bacterium | reverse complement strand
CCAACAGGGCTTGGGCGACGCGGCCTGACTTCTCCCAGCGTTCCTTCAAAATTTGAAAGGCTATCTCTATTGCCCGTACATTCCGCCTACAGCAGAAAAAGCTCTCGAAATCTCCCGATACCTGGGCAGTGCTTGAACGTCTACAACGGGCAGTTGTCCCTGTTCTTGGAGGCAGTGCATGACTTCGACCGCGTTCTCTGCGAACGTTTGAGCTTCACGAAATTCATCCCAGTTTCGGTGGTGTTTCAACATGTATCTAGCGTATTTCAAGCGAAGCCTGGAATGAGCACACAGCCACCGAACATCGTTAGGCGATGAAGCAACCACTTGAGAACCGATGGCCAAAGCCTCCTGATACGCACGAATCGCTTGATCAACCCGACCCGTCTCTCCAAACGCCTCCGCGACGTTCCAGCAGGCGGTGTACAGATCGAATTGAACTTCCTGATTGGCCGGTTCCAACTGGCGGGCTTTTTCCAGCAGAAGTCGCGCAACAAGAAACGCGATCAGTGAATTGTCTCTATCGTGGTGCGCTGCGAGCCACACACCACTATCTCGCTTCTCGGCAGCTCGCCCTCTCAAACATTCAGGACGTGGGCCCCCACGAGGCCAATCAGAACATCTGCCCAGAATATCCTGGTAGGCCCTATCACTTTGCACTGCAAAGGCAATGGATCGCCGATCGCTGAGCGCCACTGCTACTACGAGAGTAACGGTGGCCAAGCCAACTGCGATCCCGCTAAGGCGCAGTCGCCGACGCATCCGTGAGGGTGCAAGGCTGCCATGATGTTTGGCTTGAACGGGAGCATCCTGGGGCGAACCGCTGACGGACGGATCGGTTTGACCTGCGGATTGCTCAGTCACCTCTGGCTGCTTTGACAAAGACACGCCCCCCGAAGGGACCCCACCCGACGCGCCCCCAAGCAGGCCACTCGGATTCTCGCTCCGTTCAGTCGCGAAGGTCGGTACCCCTGAAGGGTCCAGGCTCGGGGGGATGGGTTCGCCCGCCGAGCCTCCTAGGGGCCCGCGAATACCCGGTCAGCGGCGGAAGGATCGGCTCCCAACACCAAGCGAGGCACCAGTTCCGCCGAGAGCCCCGTGAGCTCGATCTGGAGGCGGCCAGCCTCGAAGGCATCCTTCACGTTCCGTCCGTAGCCGAGCGCTTGATAGAAAGTCGCAGCGAACGTGATCGCCGAATTGTCGGGAATTGACGCTGACATGGCGACTACGCACCCGACCTCGCGGGCGATTGCTTGTGCCTGGACTTCGGTTTCGCATGCGTTGAGAACCACGCATTTGACGTGTTGCTTGTAGAGTCGAAACATGCGGCCGAGCACTTCCCCTTCGACCGGGATGCCTTTTCCGGTGGGAGTTTCCATCATGATGGCGCCGTCGCCTCCGTGGCCGCTGAAGTGGACGATTGAGGGCCCATGGCGCATGAGGTGCTCTTGCAGTTGGTCCACGCGTGCGGCCGGCGCCGAAATGAAGTCGAATCGGTCCCGGTACGCTGTACTTCGCAGTCGGCTTTCGATCTCGCGCATTTCCTCGTCAATGCGCAGGCGGGAGGTGCCCTTAGGGTTCGCGGCCAGGCACAGGATCTTGATCATGGTCAGGTACTCCTCTGATCTTGCTGGAGGTCTTGATTCAGCGTGCGGTGGCGGTGGGATCGCTGGCACGGTGACGGGGATAATCGCGTGAACGGAGCGGGCAGGAAATTGCTCGCCTGGGAGGACGGATTGCGGCTCCGTTGGGGCCGTTATCCATGTTCCTGAGCTAGACTTGCCAGATGCATCAGAAGGGGGCAGAGATGCGATAGCAGCATGCCACCAAAGAGAATCCTGCGAGAACGACACATTTTCATCGTGAAGCAGATGCAGGAGGCGGTCATTGGTATCTGAGGAAGTATGAATGGTCCGGAGAGCCTCCATCGAGAACTCTCCATGGTTGGAAAGGCACTGCGAGAGGTAATAATGCAGCCTGAACGGATGCCCTCCCGTCATGCGATGGATTTCTTTGCAGAACTCACCTTCCACGTGTTCGTCGGAGCATTGAGCGAGATTGATAAGCTCGCGCGTCTCAGATTCGGTGAACCCTGCGAGGGTGTGCCAGTCTGCGATCAGGTGGCGTAGATCCGAAGTATCATCCCGAAGGTGCTCGGAGAGCTTCTCTCGACCGGCGAGCACCACGGTCACCTCGCAGCGGTCAGTGTGGGTATTCAAGATTGAGGCGAGTTCGCCAAGCCAGTCCTGTTGCCCCACGCGGTGCACGTCGTCAAACAATAGGATCGGCTTGTGAAGACGTTGTGTCTGGCGGAATACGTCGCCCAATACCGTATTCAACGCACCATCGAAGCGACCGTTGGATGCGAGCGTGCGAACGGGGTCACGTATGGCATCCAAAAGCACTTGACGTTGGTCCCTGAGAGCATTGACGAGTTCCTCGATGATTGAATTGAGCATTGCTCCGAGACTCTTGTGGCGTCGGCGATCGAGGGCGACATACACGACAACTGGCACCGGCATGTCGTCATGCCTATTCCCCACAAGAATTGATCGTTGCACCGCACGCAACAAGCTCGTCTTCCCGATGCCTCGAGCCCCTACGAGCGATGCACTGCGCCCCGCGCGCAGGTCAGATGCCATCCGCATCACGAGCGTAGCACGTCCAACGAACACGTCGGGACCTGCACAGCGAGAAGTATCGAAAGGATTAGATGCGCGCACAACGCATACCTTCACATCCCGAGGCTCTCTTCCTGCAACCGGATCGCATCGCGCAAGAGGCCATACCTATGGTCCAGAATGTCACCGCGCTTCAGAAGCACCGTCGTGGAAACCAAGTTGTCGATTGCGTCGCGCATTTTCCTCCGAGTTCGAAGATCCGCAGAGAAGAAGTCCTTGACAGGTTTCGGTCCCAGAAGCGCGAGGGTCGCCGCCACCTGCTGTTCGTCAGGATCCATTCGCTCTTCGTAAATGGCCAGGATTGTGGATGATTGATCGCGATCTTCTAGAAGAGCCTCCACGGCTTCCGTTACCCGCTTACGATCAACGGGTTCCCTGCTTTGCTTCAGGAGCCTGCTCCCCAGGGTGCGGCTAAACCCCGGGTGCCCTCCGGTCGCTTCGTAGATGGCCTCCAGTCCGTCGTCGAGAACAGGCAGCCCAGCCCGGGCTGCGAGTGCACGCATCAGATCGTCGTTCTCGGCTTTGGGGAGCGGCTCCAAAAAGTGAGCATGGAGCAAATCAATGAAAGGATTCTCGCCGTGGTCTTCCCAACTTCCTGCTCGGCTGAGCGCTGCCGTCCGTCCGCAGGGCAACAATGTCAGCCAGCCTTCTTGGTGGAGCGCCTTGAGCAATCCGAGGGCTTCAAGAAAATTCTTGATCCCGCCCTTGCCACTCCGGTCAGGAATCAGGTAGGCATATTCGTCTAGGATGATCAGCAACCGGTGATTGGGTCTGCTTACGAGGCTCCTCTTATGGAAGTCTTGCAGCGCTTTTCTAAACATCTCGGCATCAGGGTTGACCGTAGTGGGAGAAGCTCCTGGGAGTCTCTGCATTACTTCGCGGTAGAGATCCCCGACCTCCCGATAAGAAGCATTCAGTTCGACCGAAATGGTTGAAATCTCCGGATGGGCGACGCGGAGTCTGCGACGGATCTGCTCCAAAAGGCTGGACTTGCCGATCTTATGGATGCCATAAAGGCCAATCTGCTGGCCGCGAGCAAGCATTTCAGTGAGGCGTTTTGTGTCTTCTGAACGGCCGAAGAATTCGGTTTGCTGTCGTACGACCCCTTTATACTCGAAAGGATCAATGCTTACCCTGCCCGTTCGGTTGAAGGCATCCGTGAACAAGCGTTGGCACTCCTGGTCTCCTTGGACCAAAGCGTCTCGGACCTCCAAAGCCGTTACAAGAGCAAGCGGCCGCTGCTCTTGCAAAACCATCCACATCTGGAGCAATCCTGTTGAGAGATCTTCCGCGGCGACAACCACCATCACGCGCCTAGCGGTTCGAAATTTCGTCGGAAGATCATCAAGCGCCTGTTGAAGCGTACGGCCCGATGCTTCGGCGCCCGGCATCAGGGCGACCGGGATGACCTCAGTCCCGCTAGGCGCAACCGCTCCGAAGCAGATATCCGAGATGTGTTGCACATCGTATCGTGCCGCACGGAGCCATGATTCCACGAGCGTCGGCAGAGGCATATCGTCGCGCTCGATTAGACGCTCGCGAGCAGAGCGCTGACGATCCTTTTCATCCAACTCACGTCGATGAAAGACAATCCGCTCACGCCAGCGCTTGACGTTATTGGACGTAGGGTTGAGAGCGAGCATGCGTCGATACGACTGGAACGCCTCCGAGTGAAGTTCGAGCTTTTCCTGGCTATCAACAAGTTGTGGAAGGAAAAGAATCAGGTCTCCCTCGTGCGCAGCAAGTTCCACCGCCCTCATCGAGTGCTGAAGGGACACTTGCAAGTCCTCTTTGGCGAGAAGGATTGCCAGTTCATGATATGCATGTCCGAAGCTGGGATCGAGTTCGAGCGCGGCATGAAGATGTCCCCGCGCTTCTTCAACAGATCCCAGTTGACGCAGCGTGGTTGCCAAGTTGACCCGAACGTTCGGGCAGTCCTGGAGTTCAAGGGATGCATGGTAATCAGCGAGAGCAAGATCCGTTCTCCCAAGCTTTTTGTAGCTGTTCGCCCGGTTACCGAGAGCCACCGATCCATCAGAATGGTTCTTTTCCCTGACAATATCGATATATTCCGTGTATATAGAGACAGCTTTTTCATCATCTCCAGAATAACTGGCGTTTATTGCAGCGCTAAAAAGAAGTTCAAAAGGCATATCTGAGCCTGCGGACGTTTTTTCGATAAGTTGCCTTGCTCGTTCGTGGTCTCCGAGTTCCGCGTAGAAGTTGACGATAGTATCCACGAACTGCATCTCGGTTTGCTTAGGCAGGAGTTTCCTGGCCAGTTCTTCGATAGACAGTCCAACTGCGTCTGAGAGTTGCGCGAAACGTCGCGCCCAACGGCGCCTGCCACCGACCACCCTACCGGGGCTCATCGCTTCCTTCCAGAGTTTTCTCGCGATCTCCTCTACGGATTCATCAAACTCCACACGACTCGCATCGCGGATCAGATCAGCTGCCAGTGTCAAATCAACTGCCGCCGCACGGCGGATCAGCGCCTTTGGATTATCGATCATACCTCCGACGAAGAGCACGGCCTCCCGTTGTGCGTGGGACAGGCCATGGTCCGGAATCAACTCTTCGGCAGAACGATGCTGCAGATGCATCGCTTGAAAATATTCCTGCACAGTATGGTGAAAGAACTTTAGCCTGTTGCTATAGTCCTGGCGCAACAGTCCCCCGGTGGTCAGAGCGTTGAGGAGGATTGCAGCTACCTTTTTGGGCTCTTGAGCCTGTTCGAATTCCTGGGCAAGGGTAGATTTGGCGTCACTGAAAGGGATCATGGTGCCCCAAACCATGCTTCTCGCGAGCGCGGTGAGAGCGCGCCCCAAGATTTCCTGGTAACGCGTTTGTGTGAGTTTCGAGATGCCCAGCAACGAAGCAAGAGTTTCGCGGTCCTTTGACCCCAAGCCGCGTTCTTCGCCCCAACCTGCCATCACTTCCACGAAGCGTCGGTAGATGGCACCTCGCCCCGTGGGGAGATTGCCTGTTTTTATCCTCACCCTCGCAATCATAGAAAGGAGCAAGGGATTGCCACACAGTTCCCTCATTCCTGGGTTCAACGCGTCGAAAGTCACACGCCCGTCAGCCTCACCGAGTGCGCTGCGCAGGTACTGGAATATCAGATCATCCGTCAGCGGTTGAATCTCCCAACGCCGGGCTTCCAGGTGCATGAGCCGGTTGACGCTGGATTCATAGTCATGAATACGGCCGCTAACGATCCAGCGGCTTGCGGACAGAGGCTTCGCAGGATCAGTTAGAGCGTTGATCTGCTGAACCAGATGGCGGTGCACTTCAACGTCCTGTACCTCATTTATCCCATCCAGCAGAATCACCAGTGAGCCTGATTGAAGAAGGTCCTCAGCCATTTTCCGATTGAGGAAATTGCCGATTGAAGTTATGGACTCCCCCAACAAACTGAGCAGGTCACCCCGGTAGTTGCTGAGAGGGACATATACGGGGGTACGCGGCCCTTGCTCTGCAAGCATGGCCGCAAACACTCGCAAACTAGTTGTCTTGCCCGCACCAGGATCACCCAACAGAAGACAAGAGCCGCCCGCGACAACCCGAAAGAGGTCTGCTTCAGCAAGCGTCGCGCCACCATGGAGGGGGATGACTCGCGTGGGTTGGAAACTCGCCGTCTGATAAGTCTCCCGCTCAGCCGTGCCTTCCAACGCCTTGCAAGCCGAGGTTCTTGCTCGCAAGAAGGAGAAGTTCCCTTTTCGGCTTCCTTGTTTCTGACCACTTCCAACATCCGCCGCAAACAGTTCCGCCAAGTACCCCTGAAGGATTACGGGGGAGATTCCGGAACTAAGCAACACGTCTCGAAGCTCCCGGCCATCGTCCGGCGAAAGTTCTTGGAAGAGGACAATCAGGGCATTTTCTACGCTTGCCGCTTGGGCCGCATTGGCAATGGCCTTGACGATATCTTTTGTAAACTTGCCTCGGGAGCGAGCGAGAATGACAACCCACAGTTCGTTCGTTTGGAAAAGTCCCTCGGGGGATTTCCTCAAAATCTCGACCCTCCACGCGCATTCTATGCGCTGCGCGACAAACCTCGCGTACTTGGAAATACCCAAACCACGGATGATCCGCTCGCCAAGGCCAACAAACTGTTCCGGTTGCAATCGGCTGTAGCTGGTCATCGGAGCCTTGGAATCAAAACTGGGATTTGAAGGGAAGTCAACGCTAATTATCTTGCGTCACGTTTTGAGGACCCCCCGATGAATAACTTCGTGCCTCCGGCGCCTGAAGTCCCGCGGAAGCAGCGCCTTCGGCACGCGGCAATGCGACGTTATTGTTCGGAGGCTCCAGACTGAGTGACCCACAATTCACTTGGATTATATAAGGACAGATTGGCAGAACTTGCATCCCGTTCGTCTGATGCATTGCCGCACAGCTTTCCTCTACTCGCCTACGACAGAAGTGAAAGACATGACTCAACGAACGTCGGGATCGGCCAGCCACGCCGCCAGCTTCTCAGGCGCCAAGTCGTGGACCATGTCCCCGAGGCGCTCCCCATCCATCGTGTCGAGCCGCTTGGCGAGCGTCTGCCGTTCGGCTTCGGTGAGCTTGCGGCCGAGGCGCCGGGCCGCGAATTGGACGAGCGGGACGAGGGCATGGTCCCGGATGTCCACCCCGGCCTCAGGGTACGCCTGGACGGACTTCCGGAGCCCCTCGATCACGCGGAGCCGGTCTTCGGGCGACAGGTCGGGCTTGAACTCGGGCAGCATGGCGGCGACCTCGGGGAGGGAAGATACCACGAGCGAAAGCCACTCGGGCGGGCGAACGTGCACCACCCAGCGCACGAACTCCTTGAGCTTCGTGCCCGAACGGGCGAGGA
>JAIBAQ010000243.1 GCA_019695095.1 Candidatus Hydrogenedentota bacterium | reverse complement strand
TCTCAATCCTGTAAATCGTGTTAATCCTGTCTAATGTCAAGATTCAATGTGTCGACTGCGTTGTTGGGGGCGCACCAGCGTCGGCTCGCTTCTAAGGCAAATCCTTCGATTGGCAATAAAGCCAAAACAACTTGACAAGCACCCTTTCCTCGATTAATATATCGAAAGTTCTGTATACAGAACTTGTAGACTGATTAGTAATCTGTGGGTGCAATAAACAATCGTAGGTTATTCGGCCATTTCTGTCTCTTTGAATCAATGTAAGTTATTGTTTTGAAATTATTTACGGGTCTTACTGCGACGAATGCCGCAAATGAAGACCGTCAACGCTCTACCGAGCAGGAGTTGAGTTTCATGAGCCGCAGGGGTTTCACACTTATCGAATTGCTGGTCGTTATTGCCATTATTGGGATTCTGGCGGCTATTCTGTTGCCCGCACTGGCCCGCGCACGAGAAGCGGCCCGCCGGGCGAGCTGTCAAAACAACCTGAAGCAGCTTGGGTTGGTCATGTTCATGTACGCCGGGGAGAACAAGGACAAGCTGCCGCCGCGCCAGACCTATAAGTGTAACGGTACCTTGGGCACCGAGATGATTTTCAGCGGCCCGGCCTTGATGCCGGAGTATCTCACGGACGTAAATGTCGTGTGGTGTCCATCTTGGGCGCCGCAGACGAGTCCCTTGGAGCGGTTCGACCGAGAAAAGGGCAACGACAACGGGATTGTCGAGCCGTGTGAGCTGACCAAAGAACCTTACGATTACACCGGTTGGCTTATCCTGGACGACATCAACATCCTTGGAGCTGCGCTGGTCGGGACAGTCGGTACAGATACCGGCGGCCGTTTTGCGGAGTCACAGTATCTGAACACGCCTTGGGGTGAGTTGGCTCAGGAAAACGTGGCCACGGGCGGCGAGGCCAGCGACGACGACTTCACAGTCTCCGCGGCGTTTGCCGGCACCCAGGCAGGGGGTGGAGACACCCTGTACCGTCTACGCCAGGGAATCGAGCGGTTCTTGATTTCCGACATCAACAATCCGGCAGCGAGCAGCGAAGCGGCGAGCACCGTGCCGGTATGTTGGGACCACATCACCACCAGCGTCGCGGACTTCTCGCACGTGCCCGGCGGGGGGAATGTGCTGTACCTGGACGGTCACGTCAACTTCCTGCGGTATCAGTCGGACAAGTTCCCGATGACGGAAGACAGCGCGCGGATCTTTGGCCGTTACAACCGGCCGTTTGACGGTTTCTAGCTTGGGCTAAATGTTTAGCGGGCGGCCGTCTACGGCGAGGGCGGCCTCCCGCAGGACTTCCGACAGGGTCGGATGGGCGTGGCAGGTGCGCGCGATGTCTTCGCTGCTTGCGCCGTAGGCCATTGCTGCGGCGGCTTCGGCGATGAGGTCGCCGGCACGCGGCCCGATAATGTGCACACCGAGTACACGGTCCGTGGCTGCGTCGGCGAGCATCTTTACGTAGCCGCTGGTATCGCCGAGGGCTTTGGCGCGGGCGTTGGCCATAAAGGGGAACGTCCCTTTGCGGTAGGCGACACCCTGCTCTTTGAGCTGGTCCTCGGACTTGCCGACGGTCGCGATTTCGGGATGCGTGTATACCACGCCGGGGATGGTGTCGTAGTCGACATGCCCATAGCCGCTTGCAAGGTATTCAACACACGCGACCGCTTCTTCCTCGGCCTTGTGCGCAAGCATGGGACCACGCACGACGTCGCCTACGGCATAGATGCCGGGAACGCCGGTGGAGAAGTGGTCGTTGATCGGGATCGCGCCGCGCTTGTCGGTGGCGATGCCCACGGATTCGAGGCCAAGGCCGTCCGTGTTGGGCACGCGGCCGACGGCGAGCAGTACGCGGTCGCATTGAATGGGTTCGTTGCCCTCGGTTTCCACGATGCAACGGTCCTTCACGACTTTCGCCGCGGTGACTTTGCAGCCCAGGCGGAACTGCATCCCCTGCTTTTTGAAGATCTTCTCCGCCTCGTTGGAGAGGTCGGTATCCATGCCGGGAAGGATTCGCGGGAAGTATTCGAGCACGGTCACTGCCGAGCCGAGCCGTTTCCATACGGAACCCAATTCGATGCCGATATAGCCGGCGCCGATCACGACGAGGTGCTCCGGAACACTTGGATAACTCAGGGCTTCAGTGCTCGTACCGATGCGGTCGCCGTCGAGTTCCACGCCGGGCAGCGGGGCCGGTTTGCTTCCCGTCACGATGAGGATGTTCTTTGCGGTCAGTGTCGCGGGCGCAGCGCCTTCGACAACGACTTTGCCCGGACCATCGATGCGTCCGTGGCCCTCGTATCGGGTGATGCCGTGCTTCTTGAAGAGACCCTCAATACCCTTGGTCAGGGTGCGGACGATACCTTCCTTTCGCTTAAGCATGGTAGCGAGATCCAGCTCCAACGAACCGATCTTGATACCGTGGCTTTCGAATTCCTGTTTGGCGGCCCAAAATCGCTCGCTGGATTCGAGCATGGCCTTACTTGGGATGCAGCCGACCCGCAGGCAGGTGCCGCCCAAGAGCTTCTCGCCTTCGATGCAGCCCACGTTCATGCCGAGCTGGGCAGCCCGGATCGCCGCCGTGTACCCGCCGGGACCCGCTCCGATCACCACGAGGTCATGGTGCGCTTGATTCATCCGTTACTCCTTGGGGTTTCGGGCGGGGGAAGAACTGCAAACCGAACAGCAGGAAGATACCGGCCATGATTGCGACGTCGGCCACGTTGAACACGCCCGTTCGCAGGCTGCCGATGCCGAGCACCATGAAATCCACAACGATGCCGTCGAAGCGAATGCGGTCGATAAGGTTCCCGATGCCGCCTGTAAGCAGCAGCGCGAAGGATACGAGTTCGCCGCGAGTCAGGTTGGATTTGAAGAGGACCAACCATGCCAGTCCGACGAGAATGGCGCCGGTGAACACGGTCAGAAGCCAGAACCGGACGTTTTCGGGAAGCGTTGCGCCGAGGCTGAGAAAGCCGCCGCGGTTTTCGGCGTATTGAAGCACGGCATAGTCGCCAATCACTCGTATTGGCCCCTCGCCCGCGAGGGATTTCAAGGCCATCTTTTTGGTGATCTGATCGAGTCCAATGCCGAGACCCGCAAAAACCAGCACAAACAGGCATCGTTGCCATCGCGAAGTAGTCTGCATTTCAGTACCGTCGATCTCCCGCGCATCCGTGGCTGACATTCGTAATCCTTCCCTTAGACATCCAACATCATGCGTTCGGGATTCTCGACGCATTCCTTGATGCGTTTCAAGAAGGTGACCGCTTCGCGTCCGTCGACGATGCGGTGGTCGTAAGTAAGCGCGACATACATCATGGGACGAATCACCACTTGGCCGTTGCGCGCTACGGGGCGATCTTGAATAGCGTGAAGGCCCAAAATACCGCTTTGTGGCGGATTGACGATGGGCGTGGAAAGCATGGAACCGTAGACGCCGCCGTTGCTGATGGTGAAGGTGCCGCCTTCGAGTTCATCGAGACGCAGCTTGTTTTCTTTTGCGCGCGCTCCGAAGTCCGCGATTACTTTTTCGATTTCGGCGAACCCAAGTCGCTCGGCATTGCGGATGATCGGTACGGCCAATCCTTTGCCGCTGCCGATGGCAACGCCGATGTCGTAGTAGTGGTGATAGACAATGTTGCCATGGCGAATCTCCGCATTGATACGCGGGCACCCTTTCAGCGCTTCGATGCTCGCTTTCACGAAGAATGACATGAACCCGAGCTTTACACCGTGCTTCTCAACAAACGCATCCTTGAACTTGTCTCGGAGCGCCATCACCTCGCTCATATCGATCTCATTGAACGTCGTGAGCAGGGCTGCGGACTGCTGCGCTTCGACGAGCCGCTCGGCGATGCGCTTGCGCATAGGCGTCATCGGGACCGCTTCTTCGGAGCGGTTCGGCGCATAGCTGGAAGCAGCTTCCTGGGTCGCTGCGGCAGCGGCCTTGTCCGGTTTGGGAGCGATTGGCGCGGGTGCGGGAACCAGCGGGGCAGGCTTCGGCGCTTCTACCTTGGCTTGGGAGGCGCCGGCCGCGCGCATGACGTCTTCCTTCAACACGCGCCCACCCGGTCCGGTGGCTTGAACTTGCGCGGCGCTGACACCGTGAGTAGCCATCGCGCGTTGGGCCGCGGGCATAACCCTCGCCGCAGCCGCAACCGGAGCAACGGCTTCCACTTTCTTGGAAGCCGCAGCCTTCGAGGAAGCGGGCTTATCGCCAGGCGCTTTCGATTCTTCCATAAGCGCAACGACTTCGCCGACTTTGGCGGTCTGACCTTCGGTCTTCAGGATTTGCGTGAGGGTGCCCGATACCGGCGCGAGGACTTCCATCGTCGCCTTGTCCGATTCCACTTCCGCGACGGCTTCATCGCGCTCGACAAAGTCGCCGGGGGCCTTTCGCCACGCCCCGAGTTGCACCTCGGTGATGGACTCGCCAACCGTGGGAACCTTAAGTTCAACCGGCATGCTACACCTTCTTCCTATCGTGTTTCGTTAGCGTTATACCGCATTGTGGACCGGCCAGGACAAGCGGCTCAACTCACGTCATAAACCCGGACTTGGGTCCGAACGCCTGCTCCAACAACATCTTCTGTTCGGCCTTGTGGGAATTGCTCGAACCGGTCGCCGGGCTTGCCGATTCCGGCCGGCTGACCACATGGAATGGCCACTTGCCGAGCAGGAGGTATCCGAACTCACCCTGCATACGACGCCAAGCGCCCATGTTGCGCGGCTCTTCCTGGACCCATACGACGTCCGTGCCTTCCGGATACTCTTCGAGCACGGCTTGAAGGTGAGCGGGTTGCAGCGGATACAACTGTTCGATACGGACAATCGCCACATCGTTCCTGCCCGACTTTTCCCGTTCTTCGGCCAACTCGTAATAGACCTTGCCGCTGCACATAAGGACACGGTCGACTTTGCCCTTGATTCCCTTGCCGTCGGGGATGATGCGCTGGAAACGGCCATGTGTCAGTTCGTCGAGCTTCGACACAGCGGACGGATGGCGCAAGAGGCTCTTGGGGGTCATAGCGACCAGAGGCTTGCGCCACGGCCGGTGAATCTGCCGCCGCAGAAGGTGGAAGAATTGTGCCGGAGTCGAAGGAATGACCACTTGCATATTGTCTTCAGCTGCGAGCGAGAAGAAGCGTTCGGTGCGGGCGCTGGAATGCTCTGGCCCCATGCCTTCGTACCCGTGCGGCAACAACATGACAAGGCCCGACAGACTGCCCCATTTGTCTTCCGCGCTGGAGATGAATTGATCGATGATGACTTGAGCCGCATTGAAGAAGTCGCCGAATTGCGCTTCCCACAGTACCAAGCCGTCGGGACAGGCGATGCTGTACCCATATTCGAAACCCAACACGCCGGCTTCGCTGAGCGGGCTGTTGTATACCTCGACTGCGGCTTGCTTTTCATCGAGATGCTGCAACGAGATGTACGGTTGACCGTCTTCGATGTCGTAGACGATGGCATGCCGGTGGCTGAACGTGCCGCGGCCCGAATCTTGTCCGCTCAGACGCACTCGCGTACCTTCCGTGGCCAGCGATGCAAATGCGAGCGCTTCCGCGGCAGCCCAATCGACGGGCTTGTCGTCGCGCGCGATTTCGCGGCGCGATTCAAGGATGCGCTCCAATTTCGGGTGCGGGTGGATATCTTCGGTAAGGTGTGTCAACTTCTCCAGAAGACTGCACAGCTTCTCGCGCGGTACCCCCGTGTCGACATCCGGCACATTTGTATCGGGGCCCCCCTTATAGGCGGACCAGATTCCTTTCAGTTGACCGGGAGGCTTTGGGGCCTCCTCGGTGCGCGCAACCGTAAGCTCCGCCTCCAGCACTTCACGCCGCCGCACGGCGATTTCTTCGGCTTCGGCGCGGGTAACGCCGCCGAGCGTGAGCAAGTGTTCGAGAT
The DNA here is from genome assembly GCA_019695095.1 of Candidatus Hydrogenedentota bacterium. NCBI lineage: Bacteria > Pseudomonadati > Candidatus Hydrogenedentota > Candidatus Hydrogenedentota bacterium. The sequence continues at coordinate 1,614 of JAIBAQ010000243.1, read as the reverse complement.
AGCCTTCGCGCACGGACTTTCGGCTCTCGATAGTGCGATACAGCACCGGCTGCGTGAACGACGGTTCATCGCCTTCGTTGTGACCGCGCCTGCGGTAGCAGTACATGTCGATGACGACGTCGCGACGGAAGGCGTGCCGGAATTCCATGGCGAGGTTCACTACTTGCGCCACGGCTTCGGAGTCTTCGCCATTGACGTGGAAGATCGGGCTTTGCAGCATCTTTGCCACGTCGGTGGCGTAGACGCTCGATCGGCCTTCAGACGGGTTCGTGGTAAAACCGATCTGGTTATTCACAATGACGTGCAAAGTGCCGCCGGTGGTGTAGCCTTCCAACTCGCTGAGGTTCAGCGTCTCCTGCACGATGCCTTCGCCCGCAAACGAGGCGTCGCCGTGAATGAGCAGGGCCATGCTTTTCGAGCGGCCCAGATCGCCCGTGCGGTCCTGATGCGCGCGCACGCGGCCCAGCACGACGGGATTGACGAATTCGAGATGGCTCGGGTTGAAGGCGAGCGCCAAATGGATCTTCTTGCCGGACTGCGTCACCCATTCGGTGTGGTGGCCGAGATGGTATTTCACGTCGCCTCGGCCCTGGTTGAACGGGCTGCTCTTGTCGGCGAATTCGCGGAAAATCTGGCGGGGGCTTTTGCCCATGATGTTCGCGAGTACATTCAACCGACCGCGGTGCGCCATGCCGATGACGATCTCGGTGAGGCCCGATTCACCGGCCTTTTCGATAGAGAGGTCGAGCAGCGGAATAAGACTCTCTCCGCCTTCGAGAGAGAAGCGCTTCGCGCCGACGAATTTCTTCTGGATGAACTCTTCAAAAATGACCGCGTCCGTGAGGCGCGTGAGAATGCGAATCTGCTGTTCGCGCGACAACGATATCCGGTTTCGCGAACCTTCCATGCGGTCGCAGAGCCATTGCCGGATGGAGAGGTCGTCGATGTGCATGAACTGCACGCCGATGGAGCGGCAATACGTGCTGCGCAGGCGCTGGATAATCTGGCGCAACGGCAACATGCCCGTCGTGGAGAGGGGTCCGGCCAGGAACGGGATATCCATGTCTTCGGGGCGGAATCCCAGGTACGCGGGGTCGAGTTCCGGCTGGCGCGGGCGCGGCATCCCCAAGGGGTCGATGCGCGCAATTTTGTGCCCCATGATCCGGTAGTTCCGGATCAGCATGTCGACTTGGTATTGGAGCGCGGTGATTTCGAGGTTGCGCCCGCAGACGTTACAGTTCTGCGTCCGTCTCCGCGCATCGTCCAGCACGGGATTTTTGTCGCCGGTGTACGACGCCGAAACGATGGGCTCCGGAGCGGGTGTGGATGCGGCTGGCACACCGCCATTTCCGCTTCTGAAATAGCCGCGCCACTCTTCGGACACGGAGTTCGGGTCGCGAAGATAGTCCTCGTAGATACTCTCGATAAATGCCAGACTTAAACTACTCGGGTCGATTCCCTCGTTTGACGACGGATTCCCACTGGACTCCATGGCTACCTCACCTGTCCGAAACAACCAGTTCGCGACTTGAACAACCCGCGCGTGCAGCCGCGCAAAAATGACCGACGATGGCGCATATCATACAAGAAACCAACACCAAGAGCCACCAGGAA
>JAIBAQ010000242.1 GCA_019695095.1 Candidatus Hydrogenedentota bacterium | reverse complement strand
GCCAAAGTGTGGTATCATAAAGGCTGCAGCAGGAAGTACGCTGCGAGGTTGTATCCAGGGGGCGTGATGGCGATGCCGCACGCAAAAGCTGTAGGTTGGTCCCACCATAGCACGATGGGGCCATGGCCGACGGGTCATCGGGGGCGTCAAGAGCTGATAGGAAGTTGCAAGACGCCCGGCGCGGCTCGTCTTTGAAGGGGGATTCACTCATGAAGGCGCGACGTATTCTCTTGGTGCTTTTGGTAATCGTTGTGTTGGTTGTTGCGCTACCGGTGTCAAACTTAATTGTGGGTGCGCCGACAAGCAGTCTTGGAAAGGTTCAAAATCCCGATCCCGAGTTCGCGAAGGCGCTCGATGTACTTCAGCACAAGTGTGTCAATTGCCACACCACCGAGTACAAGTTGCCGCTATACGCGGGGCTGCCGTTCGCGCAAGGTTTAATCAAGAAGGACATTGAACTCGGGCTCAGCTACGTCAACTATCTCCAGGAATTGCAGCCCGCGGACGGAAAGCCGGTTTCGGAAGTGGTGCTGGCCAAGACGGAACAAGTCATTGCCCAAGGGGAGATGCCTCCGGCTCGCTATACGCTCATGCATTGGGATGCGCGTATGTCGCAAGCGGATAAGGACGCAGTCAATGCGTGGATTCACAAGGTGCGCAAGGAGCATTACGCGACGGGTCTTGCATCGTCCGGATTTGAGAACGAAGCCGTGCAGCCTATTCCGCAGAGCATTGAACTTGACCAAGCCAAAGTCGCGTTGGGCGACCGCATCTACCATGACAAGCGCCTCTCGAAGGACGACACGCTTGCGTGCGCTTCGTGCCATGCGATCGACAAAGGCGGCACAGATCAGGCGCAGTATTCGACCGGCGTAGGCGGGCAATTGGGTGGAATCAATGCTCCGACGACGTTCAACTCCGGCTATTGCTTCGTTCAGTTCTGGGATGGCCGTGCGGCGACGCTCGAAGAGCAGGCCAATGGTCCCGTCAACAATCCCATTGAAATGGCCTCGAATTGGGATGAGGTTTTCGGCAAGCTGAGCCAGGACGCCGATTTCATGGCCGCGTATACTGCTGTGTATCCCGATGGTTTGAGCAAAGAACATATGGTGGATGCAATCGCGGTGTTTGAGCGTTCGTTGATAACCCCGAATTCGAAGTTCGACAAATACCTGATGGGCGATGCCTCCGCGTTGACGGACGACGAGAAGAAGGGCTATCAGTTGTTCAAGGATTTCGATTGCGCGACGTGCCACGTGGGCAAGGCAATGGGTGCGCAGTCGTTCGAGAAGATGGGGCGCAAGGGCGACTATTTCGTGAAGCGCGGCAATCCGACCGACGCCGATAAGGGGCGGTTCAACGTAACGAAGAACGAAGCGGACATGAATAAGTTTAAGGTGCCGACGCTGCGTAACATCGCCAAGACGATGCCTTACCTTCACGACGGAACGACGAGCGACCTTGCGCAAGTCGTGCGGATCATGGCCGACAATCAAGTGGGCAAGCCCATCGACGACGCGCAGACGAAGCTGATTGTGGCGTTCCTGAACACGCTCACCGGCGAGTACAAGGGGCAGCCGCTGCAATAGGTCTGAAGCCACCTGGAAGCTGACGTTTCCAGGAGATAGACGAAATGTACCGCGGGGCGATTTCGAAAGAGATCGCCCCGCTTCGTTATTGTCATCTATACTGGCGGTATGGGCGGATACGGGAAGCAAGTTGACGTGCTATGAGCGAAACGTTCAAACGAAATGCAAAGTGGTTTCTTCTGGCAGGCGTGGCTCTTGCGGTGTCTTTCCTGATCCAAGCGCCCTACATGGCTTTCGCGATCTATGCCTTTCTGCTGCTCGTAGGTATCGCGCATTTCTCGTCGGTCGCGTGGTTGTCGGGACTGGATTGTGAGCGGCGTATCTCCAAGACCACGCTGTATCAAGGCGAAGACGCGGACGTAGAAGTCATCCTGACGAACCGGCGCGGGTGGCCGATCCCCTGGATTTTTGTGGAGGACCTGGGCCCGCGCGACTTTCCGTTGGCGGGCGAAAAGACGCGGTTGGCCATTCTGATGCCGGGACGCTCGATCACGTTGCGCTACACGCTCACATGTCCGCGGCGAGGCTATCATCGAATTGGTCCGCTGCTGATGGAGTCGGGCGACCTGTTCGGATTGCAGCGACGCTTCCGTACGGGCGAACAGCAGGACTATATCTCCGTGCTTCCGACGGTGGCGTATATCGACACGTTTAACATCGGCGCACGGCGTCCGCAGGGGCCGGTGCGCATTACGAACCGCGTTTACGAAGACCCGACACGCATTTCAGGTATTCGCGAATACGTGCGCGGCGATCCGCTTAACCGAATACACTGGAAAGCGTCCGCGAGAACGGGCGAGTTGTTTGTGAAGCAGAGCGAGCCGTCGAATGTGCTCGGGGCGACGCTCATTCTTGATCTGTTTGGGCCGTGCTACCAAGGCGAAGACGCCGAGAGCCGCATGGAGTTGGCGATTACTACAACGGCTTCCATCGCGTATCTGCTGCAAGCATCCGGCGAGCAGGTAGGCATGGTGACCAACGGGCGCGACGCCGCAGAAATTGCGCGATACGAGGTCGAGGCGCAGGCCACGTTGTCGCGCGATGACGCCGAGAATAGCGTGGTTGGCGAGGGGGAGTCGGACCGGCTCAATCCGTTGACGGTGCCGACGCGCCGAAGTTCCGTCCAGGCACTGATGATCGTCGAGAATCTCGCGAGGGTGATGCCCACGGACGGACTCGATGTCGGGCAACTCATCCTCTCTGAATTTCGTAGATTGCCACGCGATGCGGCGTTGCTTCCCGTGGTGCCGACCGTGACAGAAGACTTGGCGCTTGTACTGGGGGAAATGAAGCTTTCGGGTTTCGCCGTGACCGTGTTTCTCATCAAGAATCCAGCGGGCTACGAGAAGATTGCGGCTTTGCTGATGGCGCACGAGATTAACTGCATCCACATCGAACATGAACGACAACTCCACGAGATATCGCCCGCCCGAATCGGACGATAAGGGGCGCTGGCAGGCGCAGGATTCCACCAGCGGCATGCAATCGCAGGCCGATGATGGACCGACGGACTTTGCGTCGCTGTTGGCGGCGCCTGTCACGCAGGTGGAGCGGCCCAAGGAATTGGTGGCGACGGATTTCCGTTCGCTGGCGGGCAAGAACCCCGGCGCGCCGAAACCGTATCAGGTGAGGACAATCACGGACTTGCTGCTCGATTGCCTCACGCCGATCATGATTGTTGTCATGGTCTATTCCGTGATCTTTTTCCTGCTCGATATTCGGTTTGTGTTCACGGAAGTCCACGACGCCAACCTGCGCTGGGTGGCGTTCTGTTTCGTCGTTGGCGTGGTGGCGCTGAATCGGCTCATCGCGCGGGAAGGCAAAGAAGAGTCGTTCATGTATGTGGGCGGGCTCGGCATGGCCATTGGGCTGTACACGATCGTCACGACTACGAGTTACGACGTCGGGTCCGTGGCAGGCAGCTTCATGAATTCCGTGGGCGTCGCGTTGTTCTTCAACCTCACCATCGTTGCTTTCGTGTGGTGGCTCGCAAACCGCCTCACACACGAGTGCTGCGTGGACGAGAACCGCACAGCGGGCGACATCGGCATTCTCACAGGCACGGCGCGCCGGCTACGCACGGCCATGGAACCGAAAGAGAAAAAGCCGACGTTTCAGACGACGATGGATGCAATCGATCCCAGCGAATGGAAGAAACCCGAGCGCAAAGCCCCGCCGAAACCCGTCGACGCGACGGAGCGGTTGTCGAAACGGCATCCCGGTATTTCGATTTTCTATTTTTCGGTGCCGGTGTTTATCATCTTTGCCTTGGGACAACGCGTTGTTCAGCACGGCGGCGAAATGATGGTGCTCGCGGGGCACTTCTACATTGGCGCATACACGCTCTCCGCGCTGTCGCTACTGATGTTGTCGAGTCTTGCGGGACTGCGCGACTACTTCCGGTCGCGGCGCGTACACCTGCCTGGGGGAATTGGGCCGTTTTGGATAGGCCTCGGCAGTATCATGATCCTGATGGTGCTGTTTGGAGCCATCGCACTGCCCACGCCAAGTCTGCCGCCGATTGCGGTGGTGACAAGCCATCAATACGACTACTGGCGGCCAGGGTCGACTTTTCAGTTGATTAACCTCGCCGTGCCCGCGGCACAAGCCATCCAACAGAACCGCATCATGGAGCGCATCGGCGCTGGAGTGTTGATCATCTTTGGTATCTTCCTGCTCTACGGATTCATCCGCGCCGTGGGTGCGTTTGCCGTTCAGGTAGCGAAACGGCGGCACAGCTTGCCGCAACCGGTGGTGCGGTTCTTCAACGCCGTGGACCGCATCCTGGAACGCATTGGGCGGCTCCCCGAGTTTCCGAAGCGTAAGAAGCACCGGCGCGTGTCCCGCGTGGTGTCCATGGCCGCGAAATGCGAGAACCCCATGACCTCCGCCCGCTGCACAACCACCGCCCAACGCATTGAGGCCTGCTACGACGCCCTGTGCGCGCTCGCGTACGACCTCGGCGTCCCGCGCCGCCAAGACCAGACCCCCTACGAGTTCGTCGAGGCGTTTCCGGAAGAGATGAAAACGTTGCGCGAAGAAGCCTTCGAACTGACCGACCTTTACGTACTCTCGGCCTACGCCAATTTCACCTTCGACGACCGAATCGGCGACCGCCTGCGGAAATTCTGGTGGTCCTTCGAGCAGGTACGGCGAAGGGTGGTGCGGTAGGTGTTTCGCGGAGAAACGTGCAGTTTTTCTCAGCTGATTTGAGCATGTCTCCCTAAGTGTTGCCATTCTGGGAAGATAGCAGGAAGAACGTTGAAGGAATGTTCATGTTCCCCACTCATTTAAGTCGTATTGACGAGATTTCTTTGGTGAATATACGGCGCCCACATGTTGTGATTCTCGGTGCCGGCGCTAGCCGAGCGGCCATTCCAAATGGTGATGCCAACGGGGTCAAGGTTCCGGTAATGGCTGACCTGATTGAGATTTTGAATCTGGGGTCGTTACTTCAAGGCACGGCACTTCCCAATGCCGGACGGAGTTTTGAAGAGATCTATAGCCAGATCTCGGAAAGTCCGTGCCTCAGTCATATTCAATATGAGCTCGAGGCGAGGGTTTATGAATACTTCTGCCGACTTGAATTGCCGAAGAATGCCACGATATATGACTACTTGGTCTTGTGTTTACGTGATAAGGACGCAATTTTCTCCTTCAATTGGGACCCACTTTTGCTCCAAGCCTATTCTCGCAATCGCAACTTCGGTTCACGGCCCAGGCTTTACTTCTTGCACGGCAATGTCTTGCTTGGTTCTTGCTGTGACGGAACGTTAATGGGCATCAAAGGGCAGAGGTGTGGGAAGTGCGGAAGACAGATCGAGCCTACTAAGCTCCTGTATCCTGTTCAGGAAAAGGACTACGGACTAACCCCATTGCTCGAGAACCAATGGCAAGAATTGACGGAGCATCTAGGTGAAGCTCTCCTATTAACAATCTTCGGCTATAGCGCTCCGAAGACTGATGTGAAAGCCTTGCAGCTAATTGGCGATGGTTGGAAATCTCGCAAGTCTCAGTCTCTGAAAGAAGTCGAAATAATTGACATCAGGCCGGAGTCCGAAGTCATCCACTCTTGGAATCCCCTTATATACTCAGATCATTATGCGGTTACTTCCGACTTCTTTGACTCTTCTCTCGCAAAGCACCCAAGAAGAACCTGCGAAGTTCACATTGCACAAGTCCTTGATTGTCAGACTGCTGAAGGTAATCCTGTTCCTCAAATGGACAATCTGGCCAGTCTTCAAGATTGGTTTGCCGAGCTTCTAAGGGCCGAATCGGATCAGAGATCCCGAAAACATACTGACTGAGCTTCGCATTCCTTTAGTTTTGCTTGACGAAGCAATTGTCCCAGTCGGTGTCATCCAATAATAGGTAACCTGGGGACTTGACATGGTTGGCCCTGCGGAGTATCCTGTATTGGAGTGAATTCAATATAGCTATTACCCGCCAGCTCTCGCCAACGGCTTCGGCCCGAGGGGACCGCTGGCGTTTCACTTCTTGGGGGCGGTATTGCGAGTAGAAATCTTCCTGGATGGATCCAATTTCTACAACGGTTTGCGGCAGCAATTCGGGAAGGGCCAGTATGACGTCGGGAAGTTGGTCAATCGCATTCTCGCCAACCGTACTCTTGTTCGGCTGAATTACTATATCGGGGCTATCGACCCCAATCGTGACGCGAACGGAGCAGCGGCCCAAGGGCGTTTCCTTCGTGCCGTCCAGCACTTGCCGTTTCCTGTGAGACTTTTCACCTCTCCCCTGCGGTATCTTTCCACTTGGCCGAGCGTTCCGCCTGTCGAAAAGGGCGTCGACACCAAGATAGTCGAGGACCTGATTGTTGGTGCTTTTGACCAGCGGTACGATGTTGCCATTCTCCTCTCCGGCGACCAAGATTTCGTTGAAGTCGTCCGGCTTCTTCACTCTCGCTTCCCGGTCCAGTTGGAAACCTGTTTCCCGATGGCCCGACGCCATCTCCATGACGCAACGAAAGTTTGCTTCACGGCGGGTCAAGTCATTACGAGGGCTTTTTACAACGCCATTCAGTAATGCGTTGCTCATGGCCAATTTTCGCACAGCCTCCAACCTTGACACGGGTTTCCCCCTTTGCTATAGTCGTCTGAGACCACGCCTCGGGCGTGGTTGCTTCGTCTAGAGCGCCGCTGGCGTAGCTCAGTTGGTAGAGCAGCTGATTTGTAATCAGCAGGTCGGGGGTTCGACTCCCTTCGCCAGCTCCATCAAAACGCCGGGGTGCGGCGGAAATCACTCCGTTTGAACAGTTTATAGCATTGTGGTGGGATGCCCGAGTGGCTAAAGGGGACGGGCTGTAAACCCGTTGGCTAGCGCCTACATAGGTTCGAATCCTATTCCCACCACCATTTGAATTTTGGATTCTAGATTTTGGATTCGGGACTGGAAGCAGAACGCCGAATCTTTGGCTTTGGATCTAGGTTGGCGGATTGACTCGGTGGCTCTCGTTGCGGTGCGAGAACAATGCTCGAGGCCACGGGGTTCTTCAATCCAAAATCCGAAATCCCAAATCCAAAATTACTTTGGCGGGAGTAGCTCAGTTGGCTAGAGCGTCAGCCTTCCAAGCTGAGGGTCGCGGGTTCGAATCCCGTCTCCCGCTCCATTAGGTATAGCATCGGGCCCGCGTAGCTCAGTCGGTAGAGCACCTCCATGGTAAGGAGGGGGTCATCAGTTCGATTCTGATCGTGGGCTCCATTTTGCTTTGTTTTCATAACGGCGCGCACCTCCTGGGCGAGGGGCGCGCAATTGACTGTATCGGACTTCTTCTACAAGGGTTTCGATGAGGGAGGTTTAGCCAACCATGGCGAAGGCGAAGTTTGAGCGGACAAAGCCGCACATCAACATTGGCACGATTGGTCACGTCGACCACGGTAAGACGACGCTGACGAGTGCGATCACGAAGATCCTTGCCGAGCAGGGCAAGGCG
>JAIBAQ010000241.1 GCA_019695095.1 Candidatus Hydrogenedentota bacterium | reverse complement strand
ACAACAAACGTATCGCACGCGCCTTCACATTCTTCCGTCCGGTGCAGATCGCGAACCGTCAAATTACCCACATGTACGCCGGAGGCCATCCAAATCAACGGAGCCTGCGTACGCCCCCACTCGTCGCTTGGCAGCGGCTTGTCCAACGGTTTTGTGGGTTTGGAGCAAAACACGTCGTCGATAACCACGTTGTCGAAGCGCGAAGCCGCTCCCGGATGGACATTGTGGTGCGTAAACGACACGACGTTGTAGCGAAACGTTCCGAACACATTCGAGATGTGAACCTGGCTCACCGGCGACCCCGCCGAAAGCAGGCGCACCGCCGTGTAGCCGTTCTCCGCGAAAAGCCCGTCGATACGAATGTCGCTGATCGGCCCCGCCGCCATCTCGGCAATACTTCCGTCGTTGGCGTTCAGCGCAACCATATCGTCATTGGTCGCGCCCTTCAGATTCGTAATCGTCCCGAACCGGCAATTCCCGTTGAGATGAATACCGTCCATATTCGGCCGGAGCATGTTGTAGTCGAACGTAATATCCGACACATCGAATCGCTCAATGTTCGCCAACTGCACCGCAAACGATTCCGGGTCCTTGAGTGTAAGGCCCTGCAATCGAAGCCCGCGCACGGTATCGAACCGCAGCATAACCCCGAGATAGCGATTGTGGTCGAACGGTACGTTCGAACTGAAATCGTGCGGCGTCTGCCCCGCATTGTTCCCGTCCCAGACTCCGCCGATTATCTGAATATCGCGGTCGCCCCCGCTTCGGTCCGCATTCTCTATCATGACCGAGTTCGCGCCGTCAGCTAGCCGAATCCTCGTCCTGGCCTCCAGGTGCAAAGTCTGACCGGAATGGATGATCAAGGGCCGCGAAATTAGATAGTGATCGGCTGGAGAGGGAAGATAGACAACGGCAACCCGCGAATCGAGCGCCCGTTGGATGCCGTTCGTGTCGTCATGTTGACCATCGCCTACAACGCCACGCAAAGGGGTGACAGGGTGGCCAACGACACTGACACAGCAGTCCGATGAAATGCGGATACATCCCGCAGCCATAAGGAGAACTATCAGACAGACTGCCCGCGCACACCGGTAAGACGTTCCAATAGAGACAGACTCATTCATAAGAACACGACCTCGCGCGGTCCACACCTGGAACGTATCGCGGGTTAGTGCTGGTCAAGTCCCTGGAGCAACGTGGAGATCACGTCCGCGGCGGTGTACGATGTCGATCCGTCTTTGAAGAATCGGCGCAGCTCAAGCAGATCGTCGCCCGCCGTGACTAGCGGCAGTTCCTTATACCCGCTCTTCTGCACTTGAGGAAATCCCGCGGCGGCCGCCAACCCATTGCACAGACACTTGCGCCCCTCGGTGTCCTCAATCTTGCCGCCCTTCTTCACATACTGATCCACGGGCTCCGCTGCACACCGGTATCCGAGCGTTCCATCCGGCTTCTTGTACACCACGCGCAAGTACCCGACGTCACACAACCGATCACGCAATTCGTAGAGTTCTCGTTCCGACATTGTCCCCGGAATGCTCGCAACCTTGAACGGAAATCCCGTCGGCGATGCCAACGGATCGGTGAACACGGTCATCTCGCCTGCCGCCACCTTCTTCAACGCACCCTGACGAATCTCGGGCGTAAACCCCGAATCCTCGCTGAACGCGAACGCCGTGCCCACCTGAATTCCCTGCGCTCCAAGCGCCAACGCTTCCCGGAGCCTCTCCGGCGAACCGTACGTACCCGCCAGCCAGAACGGCAGACCGAACGACTTGATCTTCTCGATGTCGACTTCGTCCTTCGGACCATATACCGGCTCGCCAGTATCGCTAAGCGGTCCCTGCCCACGAGGCGGCGCATTGTGTCCGCCCGCTTTCGGCCCCTCGATCACAAATCCATCCGTCTTGCCCGATGCCTTCTTAATCATCGCAATCGCCAGCACCGCCGATGAGATGATCGCTAAGAACTTAGGCCGCTTCAGATCCCCCTTCGGCTCCGCCACGATACGCCGCGGATCGAACACCGTGAAATACTCTTCTCCCGCCTCAGCACCCTCGACTGGCACGCGCAACCGCACCGTCTCATGCTTCGCCAACCCATCCAACACGCCTGGAATCTCAATGGGAATGCCCGCGCCCATGATCACGTAATCCACGCCAGCAAGCATTGCACCGTACAAGAGCGCCGGATTCGGCAGACGAATTTTCTCTAGAAGGTTCAGTCCGACAATTCCGTCGTGTCCCTCCTTGGCGAGGTACACCTCCGCAAAACCAGCCGCCACCGTAAGCTCGAGCAGATCTTGAGACGGATTAACCGTATAGACCGAGTGCAACTTGAATGCTGCATCATCGGCCTTTCCTTCCGGCCGATACCACGTATCGATGAATCGCTTGCCGATTTCCGCCTCGGGAAACGCCTCCAGGGCGCGCCGGTAGTGTCCGCCCGCATCACCCGCAAGAAGCTTACGCGCAACCACCGTCCCCAACGCCGTGCCCGACACGACGCCCAACTGCCCCTGCATTGACACGGCTCGCGCCAGCTTCCAATGCGAGACAGCAGCGCCCATGCCGCCTTGAATAATTAACGGATACTTTTCCACTCGGACTCTTCCCCCCCCGAAAGGATTGATGGCATGCGGCTCCGTGAACGCACCAAAGCCACGACAGCCTTCTCGGCGGGTCTCACCCGCCTTGTGCAACATCGGTACCCGCCCAACCACACGCGGGACTCTTTAATTTCCTATGATTATCCGCATATTTGCCCGGTGAATCAACGTTCCACACACGTTCCACACACGTACGACTCCTTCCCATTTTTCACGGCGTATGTCATAGTCCCCGACCGCTCCGTACTACTATCCGAAAAAGTCTGCGTAGGCTTCACGAATTTCCCCGTGCTCCCAGTGTTCACCCGTGGTTTGAAGTCATTCGAGCCTGATTAATCCTCTTATCGGCGTTCATCTTTGTCCATCCGTGGTTGAATCGATTTGGTTACGGCTATGCCGCGCTAAGCCTATCTGTGGTGTACTCGCCATGCTGTGGCGTGGTCTCCCGACCGCGCCACTCTTACGACCGCAGGTCTCCACTCTCCGCGACCGCGAGGTCTCCACGACTCTTCTCTTCAAGTCTCTCCCCTCTTCTCTGTGTACTCTGTGCCTCCGTGGTGAATCCCAAGAATAAACCAGGCCGAAGTCCCCTTCGGAACCTCGGCCCGGCCTTATACCTATCGCAGTGTGTTCTATACGCTATACGCCCAATTCAAACGGATCCGGCGTCTCGAAATCGAACTTCCATACCGCCGGGTCGATCTTCACCACCTGCTTCGTCTTCAGCGCCTCGTCCGCGGCGATATCGCACACGGCCGCCATCATGCCGCACATCTCATTCGTACGCGGCTTGCCGCCGTTCTTGATGTGGTGCACAAACGCCTGAAACTGCCGCGCATCCGGCTCAATGTCAAACGCGCCCGGCTCCAGGAAGTCATTGAACGGTACAGACGGATGGTCCTGCAGCCGCGTGTACTTACGGCTCTGGTTCGTCGTCTTGATGTAATTGATGATTTCCTCGTCCGTCGTCGGTTCCATGGTCTTCGGGTCAAGCCAAATCAGCGTAGGCTCCGGATGGAACAACGGCGTCTTCTGCCCCTCTTCGATCTTGATCCGTTCGCGCAATTCCATTGCACCCTGATCCCCAATCAACAGAATCGACTCACCCTTATGGAAGCTCGTCAGCAAGCCCGACCACGTAAACCGGACCGTGTACGGACGGTTGATCTTCGTGAGTTCCTGGTAATTGCTGCGCTTACTGATCGTACCGAACCCGTGATCGCCTGGCCTTAGGTCATATTCATAAACCAACGTGACGTTATCCGCCGTGTCGCGATCGTCGCGCCAGTAATCCGTGCCACCTGTCGTGTATACACGGCTCGGTGCCTTGCCCATGATCCAGTTCACGCACTCCACGTGGTGCGTCGCCAGCTCGCTCAACACACCCGCCGAATATTCTTCGTAGATGCGCCAATTCACTAACCGGCCCAGATCCTTCACCAGCTTCACTTCTTCTTCATTCAACACAACATCGCTTCCGTCTTTCTTCTTGGGAAGCGGCGTGCGCCAGTCGCCGTTACGGTGCCACTGCGCCTCGATAAACGTGATGCGCCCCATCTTGCCTTCCTGGAGCAGCTTCACGGCTTGCAGATAATCCGGGTTGTACCGGCGCTGATGTCCGCACTGCACGAACTTGCCCGTCTCGTGACACTTCGTCACGATGTTGCGGCACAGTTCATACTCATGCGCCATCGTCTTCTCGCAGAACACCCACTTACCGGCGTCCAGACAATCCATCACGATCGGATAGTGCGTCTTGTACGGCGTGGCAATCACGACTGCGTCGATGTTGTCTTTTTCCTTCTCCAGCATCACGCGATAGTCGTAATAGAGGTGCTCCTTCATCTCTTCCTTGCGGCCTGCCGCATCCCAGCCCCGGATCTGCCCAAACCGCACACAGTCCGCAATCGCGACAATCTCGATTTCCGGCGTCCCGGCGATTCCGTGCTCAATGTGGAAGATATTTTGCGCACCGGCTCCAATTATGGCGACCCGCACCTTCTCGTTTTGCGCGTACGCAAACGGCGAGTACCCGCTTGCAATGGCCACGCCCGCTACAGCCCCCGTAGCCTTCATGAAGTTGCGCCGCGACAGTTCGTTACTCATCAGTTCTATCCTTTCACTTGACGCCGAAATTGAAGCGCTTCAGGACCAAGTCCTCCGTCCCTGTGTCGGGCACGACAATGGCCCTCACCTCCGGATGCCGCGAGCAATACTCCTCGGCTGCCCGCTCGCCGTTCACGAAAAATACCTTCGTCAACGCGTCGGTTTCGGTTCCGGATGGGCCTATCGCCACCGTGATGAGCATGCCCTGAACAGGCATACCCGTAGCGGGATTTAGGATATGGCCGTACTTCTTTCCGTCGATTTCAGTCATGTACATCACATGACCGGAACATGACATGGTTTCGTTGCAGAGCGTGACCTCCGCAAGCGCCCCCGCACTGTTATACGGGTTTTCCATCACTACTTTCCACCCCGCCTCCCCCGGCGGAGCCCCAAGCGCCAGGATGGAACTCGTGCCCCCGTGGAAAATTGCCCGTGTAATGCCATAAAACTCAAGCGTCTGCCGCGCCTTGTCTATCGCCATTCCCTTGCCGATGCCGCCCGTCGTCAAACGCATCCCCGGTTTCGCAAACCGCACGGATCGGTTCTCAGGGTCCAGCATAACCTTGTCGAACCCGACCAACTCCTTGGCCGAAGCGATCTCTTCCGCCGACGGTATCCGTTTCTCTTTCAACGCGTTACGCCACAACTCCACCAGGGGCCCCACCGTCATGTCGAACGCCCCGTTCGATTCCCGGTAAAACCGTTGCGCCGTCAACAACATATCCATCACATCCGGCGCCACCGTCACGGGCCGTTCCGCCGCCCGCTTATTCACCAAGTAGATCTGAGTGCCCTGCTCCCACTCGCTGATTCGCGACTCCAGATTGTCGATTCCCTTGAACACCTCTTCCGCCACCGCGTCAAGGTCCGACTCCTTGTTCTTGGCCCGGTCGCCCCAGATGATGAGCTGAAACTCCGTACCCATCGCGCGATGCACAAAGACTAACTCAAAGTAACCGCTGGGCGGCAACGTGTTTTGCAGAATGAAGTCGCTCTCGGGCTTTTCGGGTTTCTCGGCGGCGAACGCAACGGTTGCCCCGAGAAATACGAGCGCGGACACAGCACAGAATCTCATCCGCAGAGAGAAACTGTGGCTTAGAAGAGTCTGAACACGAGGTTGCGTGCGATCTAGGTGGAGGTCGTTATTCATCATAAGCCAAATCGCATATAAGTATACCACATTCCATATGCCTGGTTGCCTCTCGCAAGTGTCTCCTATCCTTAATTCGTGCAATCACTTGCGTCCAACTTCCCACGCGGTCGCCTATCCGCGCTCGCATGCCTTGCCCATCGTCCACTGTCAATGCCATACTAATCCCGTGACTCATGATCCAGTTGCGCCCACTGAATGGGGGATGTCCTGTGAGTGCGCATACCGACAACAAATCGCCGGCCACGCTCCGGCGCAAAACAAGCGGTAACGCTCCCAGACTGCTCGACATACTGCAAGACCGCCTGCTCGGCACGCGCTTATACATCCATTCGATTGCGCGATACGCAATCGTCGCTGGCATCTTCTTCGGCGCAATCTTCGCCGGCTTCATTGTCGGCGTCGAGAATCTTCCCTACCGGATACTCTTCACACTCGCCGCGGTTCTCGGACTCTACAACACCGTTGTGTTCATCATCGTGCGGCGTTTTGCCCGTCACGCCATTCAGCAACCATCTCACCGCTTCCTTGCGGGACTTACCCACGCCACGATTCTATTCGATTACATTATCCTTACCCTGCTGCTTTGGGCCGTGGGCGGCGTAAAATCACCTTTCGTCGCCTTCTACATCCTCCACGTTATCCTGGCGTCCCTACTACTTTCGCCACGCGCCTCTTACGCCCATGCGATCATGGGATACGTCCTCATGGCCGGCCTTGCCGCCGCGCAATGGCTCGGCATCATTCCAACACCGATGCCAATCGGCGCCGTCAACAGCGCCACTCCCCTCGACGGACGCTACGTCTTGACGTCCCTGACCGCTCTCGGCTTCTTGATGGGATTGTCCGCCTTCCTGATGAACGGCGTCACGCACATGATCCGGCAGGGCCAACGCCAACTCAGCGACGCCAACGAGGAACTCGAGCGACTATCACAAATGCGCCGGGACTTCCTCCACATCGCCCTGCACGATTTGAAAGCCCCCGCCGACGCCGTCGCCATGCTCCTGGGTAACCTCGAATCGGAGATTGGCGGACCCCTCACCGAACAACAATCCAAATGGGTGGCACGCTGTCAGGTTCGCTTGAAGGAAATGCGCGGATTCCTACACGACTTTCAAGTGCTCTCCGTGCTCGACTCATCCGAGATCGAGGCTCAAGGGCAGCCTCTCGACCTCAACGAAATGCTCCGCCAATTGGTCGAAGAACACCAGGACCTCGCGCAAGGCAAGATGCATTCGCTCACGCTCGATGTCCCCGCTCCGCTGCCCGCTTCGTACGGAATCGAACGGCTCGTCCGCGAAGCGATCGCCAACTTGATTACCAACGCCATCAAATACACACCGCTGGGAGGAACCATCAACGTAAGGGGAACCCAAAACGGGCTATGTGTCCGCGTGGAAGTCTCCGACAACGGGATCGGAATCCCGCCGGATCAGATAAACAGTCTCTTCAAGGAATTCGTCCGCCTCAAACACCCCACCAACCGAACAGGCAAAGTATCAGGCAGCGGACTAGGCCTCTCCATCGTGCGAAGAATCGTCGAACTGCACGGCGGCACCGTTAGCGTAACAAGCGCCGCCAACGAAGGCAGCACCTTTACGATAGACCTTCCGACCCGCACCTCGTAATCAGAGGAATCTCCCAATACGTGTTGGTCTTCGCGTTCGTCCGCGT
>JAIBAQ010000240.1 GCA_019695095.1 Candidatus Hydrogenedentota bacterium | reverse complement strand
ATGGGTCCAATGGGTCCTATGAGTCCCATGAGTCCCATCTCTTCGGAGCCACTCCCTTGATCTCTTGAAAGACAACGGCGGCGTGAAAGCTAACCTTCACGCCGCCGAGTTGATTCTGTTTGGTTATACTGTCTCAGGAACCACGTACGGTTCGCGGTACTTGCGGGTGAGGTACTGCGCCGCCTCGTCGTCGCCGATGATTTGCTCGGTAGCAGGATCAAAATCGAGAGCGCGTCCGACGCGCACCGAGATCAGTCCCAAGTGAGCCAGCGCCGCGGAGTAATGTCCTTCCTCGATGGGCGCATTCAACAGTTCCGGCTTGCGCTCGCGAACGGCCTGCAGGAAGTTCTCGAAATGGTTCGCACCGACGTCGCCGCTCGGTCCCGGTTCTTCCTTCTCGCCCAAGTACGTCTTGTAGTTCGAATAGCTGTCAATGACCATGTAGCCCTTTTCGCCGTAGAACAGGATGCCGATCTTGGCGCCCTTCTCGTCATTGGTGTGCCACGGGCGAACTTCGAACTCCAGCATTTTGCCCTTCGGCCCCTCATCCGGATAGAAGAACGAAGTCGTCGTCGTGTTCGGCACTTCTTTGTCGTCGTCCCACAGGAACATGCTTCCCATGCCGGCAATCTTCTTGGGCAACTTCACGCCGAGACCCCAGCGCGCGATATCCATCTGGTGAACGCCCTGGTTGCCGATATCGCCATTGCCCGTATCCCACATCCAGTGCCAGTTGTAGTGGAAACGGTTTTCGTTGAACGGGCGCATCGGCGCCGGCCCAACCCAAATGTCATAGTTCACGCCCTTCGGAATGTCGCTGTCCGGCTTCTTGCCGATGCTCGGGCGCCGCTTGTAGCAGAGTCCGCGCGCCAGATAGACCTCGCCCAGCAAACCATCCTGCAAATGCTTGATGGCTTCCTGAATGCTGGGATTGCTTCGGATTTGCGTGCCTACTTGCACGACACGGCCGTATTTGGCCGCTGCCTCTACCATCTTCCGGCCTTCGAACACATTGTGCGAGGCAGGCTTCTCGACGTATACGTCTTTGCCCGCCTGGCACGCCCAGATTGTTGCCAATGCATGCCAGTGATTTGGCGTGGCGATGGAAACGGCATCGATGTCTTTATCATCGAATACCTTCCGAAGATCCGTTTCCGTTTTCGGAATCTTCAGATTCTTTTCCTTAAAATAGTTCTTCCGCTGGTCGAGGATTTTCTCGTCGATATCGCACAGCGTAGCAATCTCTACATTCGGCAACGTAGAGAATTGTTCAATGTGTTCGTTTCCGCGCCCGCGGAGCCCGATGCACGCCACGCGCAGGCGATCGTTTGCGCCTGCCCATGCCGTGCTCGACGCCGCCAACGCGCCGATGCCCGCGGCCGCAGTGCCTTTCATAAATGACCTTCTCGATACCGTCTCCATGGCAATCTCCTGGGTTGATCCGCCCGGGGGGCGAGATGCAGTGCACATATTGGTTCATGCTACCCGATTCGGAGAGGGATGCGCTACCCCAAATCATCGCCCAAGGCAACCGCTTAGAATTCAGGTCTTGACAAAATCCTACATTGCGTAGTAGAGTTGAACTACAGAACGTAGGAGGCTGACGATATGAAGCCCGCACAAACCAGTCAAGCCGAGTTCACCGTATTGGAAACCTTGTGGAACGAAGGGGAAGGGATCGTGCGCGAAATTGCCGCGCGCCTGCAGCAACGCGGGCATGCGTGGGCGTATACGACGGTACAGACCTTGCTCAATCGTCTCGAGTCGAAACGCTGCGTTTCCAGGGACAGCAGCGGTCAGGCACACGTTTACCGGGCCTGTGTTTCGCGCGAAGAAGTCCTGGAACAGCGGCTCACGGAACTGGCGGACCAATTGTGCGACGGGGCTTCATCGCCTCTCGTCATGACGTTAGTAAAGAACCATCACTTCAGCCCTCAGGAAATCGCGGAGCTACGCAACCTGCTCGACAAAGCGGAGCACGCGGAAGAAAACAAAACACGAAGAGAGACTCGGAAAAACAGATAGGCGGGGAAGATAGGCCGGAACTGCCGGCTTAGGAGGGGTTGTCATGTACTGGTGGATTCTTCAGCACCTCGTCATTGTGACGGTACTCGCTACAATCGTATATGCGTCGTCACGCGCTTTTCGGCTGAGTCCCGCCGTTCGTCACGCTTTGTGGGTCGTGGTGCTCATCAAACTGATGATGCCGCCCGTGATTGTGTGGCCGTGGGCCATGCCCCAGTTTGCCGCACTGAACGCCGCGTCACCCAGTGCCACTACCGTTGTGGACGTATCGGAGATCGCGCTGGAGTCCGATGGCGCTGCCGTGCCTGCGGAGAGGGTAACGCCAGTCGCAAACACTTCACGTGGCGCAACAACGATTTCTATCTATGACACCGCGTTGCGGTGGGTATCGACCAACCATCAACTACTACTTTTGGGCCTCTGGTGCGCGGGTAGCGTCATCGCTGCGGGAGTTCACTTCAGCCGAATCGCACGCTATCGCCGTTATGTGGCAACACGTCAAGACGTGCCTCAATGGATCGTCGACGAAACGCGCACTATCGCAGACCGGCTGGGCGTGTCGATGCCCGAAGTCTACGCGGTGAAGGGGCTTCATTCGCCGCTGGTCCATCATTTCGGCCGCGCCGTGCTGCTGATACCCCAAGCCTTGCTAGAACTCATTCCGCGCGAACGGTGGCAGTGTATTCTCGCGCACGAACTTGCCCACCTGCGCCGTGGCGACCACGTCGTGCGTTGGCTCGAATTGTTCGCGGCCATCGCGTGGTGGTGGAATCCCGTGTTCTGGCTCGTGCAACGTCATCTGCACGAGGCCGCCGAAGAAGCCTGCGACGCCTACGTCGTTTGGGCACTCCCGAATAGCCGCCGCGCGTATGCGGAAACGTTGATCGATGTATCGGAGTTGATATCTCGCGGGGAGGCTCACGTAACGGCGCTGGGGATCCGCAACGGCGTGCGTATGGACTTCGAAAGGCGGCTGGAACAGATACTTCACGGAAACGCCGTGCCGAGGATTGGCTTCTCCGCGTTAGTAGCTCTCGCGCTGGTACTGGGGTTGTCGCTCCCCGCGTGGACGCAGAACGAAGCGGCAACGGCCCCCGCGCCGGAGGCCACGGCACAGGCTCCTGCGGCTGGGCAACCGGCTCCGCCGGCAGCCATTTCTCAAGAGACGACACAACCTACAGCCACCGACAACAAGACTACCGAGAAGTCATCGATTGAGGTGGCGCTGGATTCGTCGGTGAACATCGAATTCCAGGATGCAAGTGTTTTCGACATCACCGATTTCATTGCCGATTACGTGGGAGTCAATATTGTCGTTGACTCACGCTACGTCGAGTCTCCAAAGAGACAGATGCGTCCTGCCGCTCCGGTCGCACCGGGCGTGCAGGGGGGAACCCCCACGGCGGAAATCGCACCACCGGCTCAAGCTCCCGTGTACATCTCCGCCTCCAAGTACGTGACAGATGGCATGGTTCCCTATATCAAGGTAGAAGACATTCCTCTGAAAAACGCTTTGAAGGCGCTGCTTGAACCGCTGGAATTGGGCTACGAAGTACACCCCGGTTTCATTTGGATCACGGCGAAGACCCAACTGGGCAAGGACGACTTCAGTACTCCCGCGCCGACCGATCCGGAACTCAGCACGGCATTGGAACAGCCCGCTTCTATTGAGTTTCAAGATTCGCATATCGCAGACATCGCGGAATTCCTGTCCGAGTCTTTGGGCATGAACTTTGTCATCGACAAGCGCGCGGTCCGCGCGTCGCTGCTAACGTCTCCGCCTGCGTCCCTGCAGCCGGGGGCCCCGGCAGGCGGCGCTCCTGGGCAGCCATTCATCCCTCCGTTGACGCCACCTGCTTTCATCAAGGAGGGCGATACGATTGTGAACACAGGCTACATTGCCTACATCAAAGTGGATGACGTCCCCGCTTGCGAAGCGTTGAAAGCGCTGCTGGTTCCGCTCAATCTCTACTACAAACTCGGACCGGGCTTTGTGTTCATCAGTACGCCGGAACTGCTCAAAACAACGGAATTCAACACGCGTGAGCCGGAGCCGAAGAGCGCGACGGAAGGGAATATCTGAGGATCGAACTCATGCCTCGACGTCGATAACTAGCCTCATCAGAAGTCAGATGAAAACAATCCACGGCGCAGGCAAATCAAGCCTGCGCCTTACGTTTTCTAGACTACGATACGTTCCCGCGCAGTCGATTCATGTTAAAATGTCTGCATGGTGACGCGAAGACTGGTGCAAACGAACAAACGCAGACGATGGCCGTGGATATTCGCGGGGCTAATGGCCGCGCTCATGATCGCGTGGCCCATTGTCGAGCGTTTTATCGACGCAGACCGATATCTTCCGCTGATTACCAAAGCGGCGGAAAAGGCCACGAGCCTTCCTGTTACCGCGGGCCACATCGATATCGCGTTGTTTCCCACACCGTCCGCGCGCGTGCTCAACGTAAAGGTCGGTGACGACGAATTCAGCGCGCATTGCGAATCCGTCGCCGCATACGTGAGCCTCGGCAGCCTCGTGCGCGGCAAGATTGATGTGTCGGACGTGGTCGCCAGCGGTATTACCGTGAAGTTGCCTGAGTCTCCCGCCAAGACCCGTGAACGCATTCAATCCATTGGCCCTCAAGAGCCCAAGGAGGAGAAGGAACAGACGACGCAGCCGCGTCTTTCGATTGCACGCGTGGCCGCGGAAGACGTGCGCATTTTCGTTGGAGAGTCTGCCGACCCGCTCGCCGAGGGCGAAGTGGCCGTAGCGAATCCGCTCAGCGATTCCATCACCGTAGACGCGGACCTCAGCATGCCCGGACTTGGCGAGAGCGCACACGTGGCTGCTGATGTTGTCCTAACGAAGGGCCAGGAGTTTGGATTGGGAGTGAAGGCTACCGCCAAAGCAACCAACATCGAAACCGCGACATTTATCCCTGGCGACTCCATTCCGGACGGCACGGCGACGCTCACCGCAACCATTGATCGAACCGGCGCGAAAACCTATCTAGTCGATATCACCGGCGATGCAACGCCGAATGCATATGAAGGCGTCGACCTGTCACCACTCGTGGGATCCTACACGGCGAAAGCCTGGTATGACGACGGCACGTTTACGGTCAACGACATTCACTGGAAGGCTACCGGAACGGAACTGACCGGTGACTTGACGGTTAACCCCGATGTGTCGATTGCCGCGAAAGTGACCTCCGCTACCATTCACGCCTCCGGACTCGACGCGCTCTTTGCCTTCCAGCCGCCCGGACAATTCAACGTGAAAACGGATCGTGATGCATCGTTTCAGGCCACAGACCTGTTGCTCGGCGTGTCGCCCGAAAAGGAACTGCGATTGGTTTCCGGAAATGCCGCGTTTCAGGGAATCAACCTTCTGGTTGAAGGCGACAAACCCGCCGTCAACGCCATTCGGGGGACGTTTTCGCTCAAAGAGAACGCCATACTCATCGAGAAGATTGAAGGTGAAGGCGTCTCATTGGCTGGTACGATTCAGCCCAATCTGAAAACCGGGACCACGCAATTCGATCTGTCGGGCAATGCAGACATCACAAATGAGCGTCTCAAAGGTGTGGGTGGCCTGTCCGCGTTCTCTGAAGCGGGCGGAAGACTTACACTGAAACGCGTGCGCGGTACGTTCAAACCCGGCGAAGGCGTACCGGCAGACCTGTCTATCGAAGGCACACTGTCGCAAGGCAAGTTGGGTATCACCAGCGAATCGTGGACCGATCGCATGGATCCCCTGGAAGTTACTTTCACCGCCGGCGTGGATGCCATCGAGACCAAAGCGAGCGCCCAATCTCAGATGCTCGGTAGTGTCACGAGCAACGGCCGCTACCAGTTTGCGAAACGTGTGTGGGAAGGCACGGTCACCGGGGACTTTGCTCGCATACAGTTACCGTGGTTGAAGCAGCCTTCCGCAAAGACGGTTGCTCCGGGTGTCATGGCGGCTTACGGCGTTTCGCAAATCGATACGACCATCACATTGCCCTCGGAGAAGAACAAGTCGTTGACCATTGCATTCGCGCGCAGCGGCGAACCGGTTTTGAAAGGAAGCGTTTCGCTGACAAGTCAGCAAGAAGGGATGGCCCTCGGGCCAATCCACGTTTCCGCAACGGTACCCGGTCACGCGATACAAGCCGTGCTGCCTTCGGACGTGTCCGTGTCGGGAACCATCCCTGTTCAATTCGATTTCTCACCGGATAAGAAGCAATTTCTTGCCACGCTGGAATTGACGGAGCCTCGCATTCTTGCTGGCGGTTACGTGGACAAAGCGTCGGGTCTTCCGGCATCTGTGGTTGTTACCGGCGACGCCCCTCCCGGCGCATGGGCGGCCAAGACCATCGAGGTGCGTTGTGCGGGCGAGTCCTTCGTGGGCAAACCCGTCGATGGCCGCTTCGTCGTGGACGCGCTCGACATCGACATGGGCCGCATCTCCGACATACTTCCCGGCGAGCTTAAGACGCGCGGCCGCGTCACCGGGTCGTTCGCCGCTCTGCCTACGGACATGAAGCTCGCGTTGCACGATGTGGGTATGACGTTTACCGAGGGGGCGGCTATCGATTCGATGAATGGTTCCCTTTCCTACAGCGGCGACACGTTCACGTGCAAAGGCTTGACCATTCGTGGCGCCGACTCGGATTGTGTTGTGGATGCCACGATGAAAGGGAATCGTATCCTAGGAAGCATTACCGGCAACAAGTTCGACACAAACGCGGTGTTGTCGGCGCTCGATGCTTCGAAAAAAGCGCGAGCAGAATCGACCGCGCAGCAAGCTGCCCCATCGACGCAAGGAAATACGTCATCCGGAATAGAAGGTCAATTTACGGTCTCTGTAAAGACCCTGCGGTACGCGCGCGCAAACCTTAGCGATATGAATGCGGTTGTGACCTTCTCGCAAGGCGGGTATCGAATCGATCCCCTCAAGATTCAACCCTACGGGGGCGCCCTTTCCGGCGTCGTCTCCAGTTCGCCCGTACCGGGCACACAAACCTCCACGCTCGCGATGGAGTTGCTCATCGACCGCGTGGACTCAAGCATCATCGACGATCTGCTCAACAAGGATTCCCGGGGGCTGAAGGGCGCGTTGAGCGGCTCGGTTGCGCTCAGCATGCCATTGGCCGAGGGCGTGAGCCCCATAAACGGCGCAAACGGCGTCATCACATTCACGGGCGAAAACGGGTCGTTCGGCAAACTCGGCATCGCCACAAAGGTGGTCACGGTGCTTCGCACGACAGAGATTACGCGTCTGCGTATCCCGTCGTTGAAGGACGAAGGTCTTGCTTATGACAAGTGCCTCGGCGAATTTGTCTTCACAAACGGCGTAATGACGCTAAAGACCATGAAGGCGGAATCGCCCAGCTATATCATCGAAGCGGCAGGCACAATCGACTTTCCGCAGAACCTCGCCGATCTCGAAGTGCGAGTGAACATCCTCGAAACGGTGTTAGGTGCGGCCGATCTCGTGCCGGGCGGAAAAGAAGTTGCCGACTTTCTGCGTCAAGGCGGACTTCGAATACGCCTCAAGGGCCCCATCGACAACCCGACCCC